>CAZUOC010000033.1:0-10125 GCA_964622335.1 uncultured Ignavibacteriaceae bacterium | reverse complement strand
AGATGTTAAAATAGAATATCCCGATGATTTTACTAAAGAAATGATGGATTACGGCAAGAACGATTCTTTCCTTCCGGTAAACAATTAACATTCTAATGTAGGGACACAGCGTGCTGTGTCCCTACAATGTATTCCCATCTCTCAATTTTTTCTTTGTATATTTTAAATTGTTTTCAAAAAAATTATGGAGAATGTTTGTCTTTAGGAATCGGAATAGTTGGCTTGCCAAATGTTGGCAAATCAACTTTATTTAATGCACTTACAAAAGCACAAAATGCTGAAGCAGCGAACTATCCTTTCTGCACAATTGAGCCCAACAAAGCTGTTGTGGCTCTTCCAGACGAACGTCTTGACAAACTTGCCTCTCTTGTAAAACCTGCTAAGGTTACTCATTCAACTGTAGACTTTGTAGATATTGCCGGGCTTGTTAAGGGGGCCAGTAAAGGCGAGGGTCTTGGCAACCTGTTCTTAAGTAATATAAGAGAAACCGAAGCAATTATTCAGGTGGTAAGATGCTTTGATGACCCGGATGTTGTTCATGTTGACGGGAAAATCGATCCGCTAAGAGATATTGAAGTTATTGAAACCGAACTTCTTCTTGCTGATATTCAGACACTTGAAAGAAAGATAGAGAAACTCGAGAAGACAGCAAAAGGGGATAGGACGTTGCAGAGCTTGATTGATCATGCGAAAGCCTTACTTAAGTTTTTAAATGATGGAAATCCAGCTTCAATTTTTCCCGGGAAAGAGAAAGACACAGTCAGACAGTTAATTAATGAACTTCGACTCATGACTTCTAAAAAAACAATTTACTGTGCTAATGTTGATGAGAGCGGGCTTTATACTAACAATGAATATGTACTGAAAGTGGCAAGATTCGCCGAGTCGAGAAAATCCGACTGGATTAAAATATCTGCTAAGGTTGAAGAAGAACTTATTGGACTAAGTGAACAAGAGGTACAAGAATTTCTTGATTCTTATGAAGTTAAGAAAAGCAGTCTTGAGAAAGTAATACGTATAAGTTTTCATACCCTTGGATTGATTAGCTTTTTTACGGGAGGACCGAAGGAAGTCAGAGCCTGGACAATCCGCAAAGGCGAAAAGGCTCCGCAGGCTGCAGCAGAAATTCACACCGATTTTGAAAAAGGATTCATTCGTGCAGAAGTAATAAGCTATAATGATTATATAAAATACGGTTCAGAAACCGCTTGTAAAGCCGCAGGAGTGATGCGCGTTGAAGGAAAAGATTATATTGTGCACGATGGTGATGTGATGCACTTTTTGTTTAATATATAAAATTTTTATGTGTAATTAGAGAATAAAAGGGAGTCATACGATGGAAATAAAACATAATAAGGATCAGCAGAAATTTAGTTTTATTAAAAACGATAAAGAATGTTATGTTAAATATATGATGGATGATTCAAGAACATTTAATATTCTAAAAGTTTTTGTTCACCCCGATTTAAGAAACCAGGGGCTGGCAGGAAAGCTTGCTAAAACTGCACTCGATTATGCAAAAGAAAATAATTTAAAAGTTATCCCAACTTGTTCTTATGCAGACTACTTTATCACTAGAAACAAAGAGTATGAAGAATTGCTGTAGCACAGACCTGCCTGCCAACAAGGCAGGATATTAATCTGTGCTACGGACTTAAACGTTAAACCAATTTGGCATTCAAATCCATTTCGACTTTCAATGCTCTTGAAACCGGGCAGCCTGCTTTTGTATCTTCCGCAAGCTTCTTAAATGTAGCTTCATCAATTCCTTCAACTTTTCCTTCGGTGTTAATTACAATCTTAGTTATTGTAAAGCCGGCTTCTTTCTTTTCAAGATGAACGTTATCTACAGTTTTTATTGAATCAACTTTGAATCCTTCTTTTGATAAATTATTTGCGAATGCCATAGAGAAACATGCAGCATGTGCGGCACCCAGCAATTCTTCCGGATTTGTTTCGTTCCCTTCTTCAAATCTTGATACAAAATTATAAGCAATATTGCTAAGGGCACCGCTTTCAGAACTTACCGTGCCTTTTCCTCCTTTTAAATCACCGTTCCACTCTGCACTTCCTTTTCTTATAGCCATAAGGGGCTCCTTTCTTATATTAAAGATAAATTAAGGTTTTGTCCAATTATAATTAACGAGAAGTTAAAAATATAAAAATTAAAGCTGCTTATAAATTTATTTTTCTATACCTATTCCCTAAAATAACCTTTTTATTTCCAGACAACTTATTTATTTTGAAGTTGGTCATCCAATATCTCAAATTATAAAAATAAGAAAATGAAAACTATGAATTCAAACAATGATTTAACAGAGCCTGTTATTAATAAAAAGGATACTTCGAGTCTTTGGGACAATTTTACTGCCGTTAGAAATTTTTCCGAAACACTTTGTAAATCCTTGGTAACAGAAGACTATGTCATTCAATCTATGCCCGACGTTAGCCCCACAAAATGGCATCTTGCCCACACAAACTGGTTTTTTGAAACCTTTATCTTATTTAAATATTTAAAAGATTACAAACCTATAAATCCAAAATACAGTTATTTATTCAATTCATATTATATCCAGGCAGGAGAAAGATTTATACGCGGGCAAAGAGGATTGCTCTCAAGACCGACTGTAAACGAAGTATATCAATACAGAAAGTACGTGAATAATCATATTGAAAAATTTCTTAATAATTGTGATGAAAAAACTTTTAATGAATTATCCTCTTTAATCGAAATCGGAATTAACCATGAACAGCAGCATCAGGAATTACTATTAACGGATATTAAACACGTTTTTTCAATTAATCCACTGTCCCCGGTTTATGCTGATATACATTCATCAATTGTAAAATCAATTCCGAAAATTGACTGGGTTGAATTTGAAGAAGGAATCTATGAAGTCGGACATAGCGGGAATGGATTTACTTATGACAATGAATCACCAAGGCATAAGCAGTATTTAAATCAATTCTGCATCGCTTCGAGATTAGTAACAAACAGAGAATATATAGAGTTTATTGAAGATGGCGGATATAAAAAAGCTGAGATATGGCTTTCCGCCGGGTGGGCAACTGTTGAGAAAGAACAATGGGATTCGCCAATGTACTGGATTAAGCAGGATGGAGAATGGTGGCATTTCACTTTAACAGGAAAACATAAAGTAGATTCCAACGAACCTGTGTGCCATGTAAGCCACTATGAAGCTGATGCTTTTGCAAGGTGGGCAGGTACGCGGCTTCCAACTGAAGCGGAGTGGGAAGTAGCTTCCGCCGGATTACCTTTGGAAGGTAATTTTGTGGATAACGGAAATTTCCACACGGTTGCCATACCTGAAAATTCTAACGGTATAAAATTAAAACAAATGTTCGGGGACGTTTGGGAATGGACGTCAAGCGCTTATTTACCCTATCCCGGCTATAAAACTCTCCCCGGAGCTCTGGGCGAATATAACGGTAAATTTATGTCTAACCAGATGGTTCTTCGCGGTGGTTCCTGCGCAACATCAAAATCTCATATTAGAAAAACCTATAGAAATTTTTTCCCACCGCATTCAAGATGGCAGTTTATGGGAATACGGCTTGCAAAAGATGTTTCATAAAACAACTAAATAATGGTTATAAAAACGGAAGAGCTAACACAGAATAATATTCTAGAAGAAGTCATCAACGGTTTAAGCCAGCAACAAAAACAGTTACCAAGCAAACTTTTTTATGATGAAAAAGGTTCTGCTTTGTTTAATGAAATTTGTGATCTTGAAGAATATTATCCAACCAGAACCGAGATGCAGATAATGATGGATAACATTGAAGAAATCGGTTCTTTGCTGGGAGAAGGGACATTACTAATGGAACTGGGGAGTGGAAGCAGCACGAAAATTCGATTGCTTCTCGACCATATTCCGGGACTCGCTGGTTATGTTCCAATTGATATTTCTGCCGAACATTTGATTCAATCATGTGCCTCGCTTAAAAACGAATATCCGGAACTAAACATTTACACGCTCGCTGCTGATTATACTAAAGATTTTAAGCTTCCATCAATAGATAATTCTTATGATCATATTGCAGCATATTACCCGGGTTCTACAATTGGTAACTTCAAACCCGATGAGGCAAAAGATTTTCTTAAACGTATTGCAAAGATAGTTGGTAAAAATGGCGGTATGATTATAGGCGTTGATTTGAAAAAAAATAAAAAGATTGTTGAGGCAGCTTACAATGATAAAAAAGGTGTTACGGCAGATTTCAATTTAAATATGCTTAGCCATATTAATGATGAATTAGATTCCAACTTTGATGTAAATAAGTTCAGTCATCTTGCATTCTATAACGAATTAAAAGGTAGAATCGAGATGCATTTGGTAAGTGAAGAAAATCAAAAAGTCGGGTTAAATGGAACTTCAATATATTTTGAGAAAGGAGAAGATATTCTTACTGAGTATTCTTATAAGTATAGCGTGGAAGATTTTGCCTGCCTTGTTTCAGACATATTTGAAGTGCGGAAAGTCTGGACTGACAAAAATAATCTTTTCAGTATCCAGTATTTAAGAGTAAAATAATATTATACCATCGGTTCCATCCCCATTGCTTTCCATTCTTCATAAGATGGACCATAAATACCAGGAACTTTTAATCCTGCTTGTCTCATAAGTGTGGTCATTTGTGCACGGTGATGAATTTGGTGTTTTATCAAAGCTGTTAAAACCGCTTCCTTAGTCCATTCTTCCCCATACATATTTATTTTTTCATTCAAAGAATTGTCACTCCAAACCTGCGGTAATTTATCAACGAGCTTATCAGATGCTTCTTGATATCTTCCTAAAATTTCTTTGGCGTCTTTAGGGTAGTTATTATCATCATTTAATATTTCTAATTTGATACCTGCGCTTCCGAGCATTTCACCAATAGTTGCTGTAATGTGCCATGCCAATCTGCCGATTGTTCTTCCGATTTCTGAATTTTTATGGTCGAGAGATTCATCCTTAAGATTACTGAAAACTTTTGCTGTTGCTTCGCTTTCATATTTCCAATCTGTTAAAAATTCATTTATACTATGATACATAAGATTCCTCTTTCAATTAAGATTTGATAGTATTTCCTTTAACTTATTAAGATTTGCTTCCCAATCTTTCTTCTTTATTCTTTCTTTTTCAACAACTTCCGGCGCGGCATTTTTAACAAACTTTTCATTAGAAAGTTTTTTATTTATACCGATTAATGACCCTTCAAACCTGGAGATTTCTTTTTGCAATCTGTTTTTCTCAACCTCCAGATCAATTAATCCTTCAAGAGGAACATAAATTTCTGTTTCTTTTACAACTGCAGAAGCGCTTGCTTTGGGTTTTGTAAGATTAATATCAATTGTTAACTTATCAACCTTTGCAAGCTTTTTAATGTAATCAATTTGATGACCGCCAACCTGTGAAGATTTAATAAATACATTAACCTGTTTTGATGGAGGAATGTTCATCTCTCCGCGAATATTTCTTAATGCAGTAATAATATCCTGGACAAATTCCATTTCTTTTTCAGCCGAAGCATTAACTTTTACTATGTTGTACTCGGGATAATCTGAAATTGAAATGCTTTCTCCATCTTTTCTGTCTTTTATTAATTGCCAAAGCTCCTCTGTTATAAACGGCATAAAGGGATGAACAATCTTTAATAAATTTTCAAAATTATTTAAAGCTCTTATAAGAACTGCAGATTTAATTTCATCGGTTCCTGAATACAACCTGTTTTTCATTAATTCGATATACCAATCACAGAAGTCGTTCCACACATAAGAGTATATAATTTTTGTGGCATTATTTACCTCAAACTTTTCCATTGCATCACTAAGCTGCTGAAGAGTTTGGTGAAATCTTGAGTTAATCCATTCGTCTGAGAAATCAATATGCTTATCAAGTAAACTTTCATCTATTTTTATATTCTCCTTATTCATCAAAAGAAATCTTCCGGCATTCCATATTTTGTTTGCAAAATTTCTACCAATATCACATTTATCAGTCGAGAAAAGAACATCCTGTCCGAGCGGTGCAAGATAAATCACAGTAAAGCGAAGAGCGTCGGCACCATAATCTTTAATAACATCGAGGGGATCGGGAGAATTACCGAGAGACTTGCTCATCTTTCTTCCCTTAACATCTCTTATAATGCTGGTGAAATAAACATCACTAAATGGAATATCTTTTTTGAAATGAAGTCCTGCCATTATCATTCTTGCAACCCAGAAGAAAATAATATCGGGAGCGGTTACAAGTGTGTTAGTCGGATAATAATATTTCTGCTCTTCTTCGGTTTTAAAAACATCATACGCCCAGAGCCAGCTTGAAGCCCAGGTATCGAGAACATCTTCATCCTGTTTTAAATTCTTAGAACCACAATGAGGACATTTCTCAGGAGGATCAACAGATACAATCGGCTGCTTACATTCAATTTTGCATGCTTCGTCTCCTATACAATACCATACGGGAATTCTGTGCCCCCACCAAAGCTGACGTGAAATACACCAGTCTTTAATATTGTTCATCCAGTGGTCATAAGTTTTATGCCAGTGTGAAGGATAAAATTTTATCTTACCATCATTTACAACTTCAAGAGCAGGCTTTGAAAGTTCGTCCATTTTCATAAACCACTGCTCAGAAAGATATGGTTCTATAGGAACACCGCCGCGTTCTGAGTATCCAATGCTTGTTTGATAATCTTCAACCTTTTCTAGTAAACTAAGTTTCTCAAATTTTTCTACAACTTTTTTGCGTACTACAAACCTGTCCAGATTTTTTAAGTCTTCGGGTACACTTTCATTGGTTGTTGCATCTTCATTAAAAATATTTATCGTTTCAAGATTATGTCTTTTCCCCATTTCATAATCATTAATATCATGAGCCGGGGTTACTTTAACTGCCCCGGTTCCAAAAGTTTTGTCAACATATTCATCGGCAAAAATTGGTATTTCTCTACTAACTATTGGAAGAATAACTTTTTTGCCTATAAATTTTTTATATCTCTCATCTTCCGGATTAACAGCAATTCCTGTATCACCAAGCATTGTTTCGGGTCTTGTTGTTGCAACAATTATAAATTCATCCGAATCTTTGATTGGATATTTTAGATACCAGAGATTGCCGTTCACGGTCCTGTAAATAACTTCTTCATCGGAAATTGCAGAACGGGAAGCCGGGTCCCAATTCACCATCCTGTAGCCGCGGTATATTTTGCCTTCATTATACAAAGCAACAAAAGTCTCAATTACTTTTTTGTAGTAGTCATTATCCATTGTAAAACGTTCGCGATGCCAGTCACAGCTAACACCGAGTTTTTTTAGCTGCTGAATTATTATGCCGCCATATTTTTCTTTCCATTCCCAGCAATGTTTTAAGAATTCTTCCCTGCCAATATTCCTTTTATCAATTCCCTGTTCTTTAAGAAATGCAACTACTTTTGTTTCAGTTGCAATCGATGCATGGTCTGTCCCGGGAACCCAGCAGGTATTGTAGCCCTGCATTTTCTTTGTCCGAATGAGAATATCCTGAATTGTATTGTTAAGAATATGTCCCATTGTTAAGCTGCCGGTTACATTTGGCGGCGGGATTACAATTGTATATGGTTTTTTACTTTTGTCTATTTCAGATTTAAACAGATCTTTAGCAAGCCAGTAGCTGTACCATTTACCTTCAACTTCGGATGGATTATACGCTTTCGGGATATCAGAAAAATTCATTCTATTCTTTAATTTTTTAGCTCAATTTTGAATAGTAAATATAAGGAAAATTTGGGAGGGGGATGTCGCCTATATCGAACCAGACCACAAAGAAGTATCTATTCTATTCTATAAATATAATTGGGTATTTTAACCTGTATCCCATGATCTGGTCCCTTGAGGTCGCTCCATTGGTCACCAATGGTTCCCACAATATCATAGCCTCTCGCAGTTAGTTTTTCTCTCGTATCGCTTTTAAAAATCAACGCACTCAGATCATATTCATCTTTATTTTTTACAATCAGGGTATCAAATTTTGTATACCCTGCGGAGTCCAGATTCCTTATAGTGCCTGCATAATTATAATCTTTTCTCCCGGAAAGAAAAATTATTCTGAACCCGTGGGCAATAAGAAAATCATATAGCTTTTTAACCTGTGGAATAGCCGGAACTGTTTCGTTATCAACCCATTTATCCCAGAGCTTGGGAACATAACCAAACTGAATCTTTTTGCTAAGCTTGTAATATGAAAGTGCCGTATCATCAATATCAAAAACAACAGCGGCAGAATCATCTGCTTTTATTGATTTAAACTTTTCGATAGCATCATTGACAACTTCCGCAGTTTCTTTATCATATCCGCCTGATTCATAATACGAAATGATTTCTTGTCTTACAGAGAAGAGTGTGGGAATACTTTGTGCACAGGAAAAAGCCAGAAGAGCAGTAAGGAGAAAAAATATTTTTATCGGATTTTTCATTCTGCTTTTTTTAACAAAAAATCTTTCCTACAATTTATAAATCAACTATTGTGCCTTAAAAATAAAGATTGTTGGTTGTAAAGCAAACTACGCTCTAACCTTCGAGGTTAAAGCAAGTAAACAGAGGGTTAACCTCGAAGGTTCTCACTTCTACATGGAATCTTACTGATATTTTGCGGATTTTTACATTATGATTTTTCTTATTTAGAATCCGAAAACTTATGGCTGTAATAAAACCTTTCAATGCGCTCAGACCATCTAAAGAATCTGCGCAACTTGTTGCAAGCGTTCCTTACGATGTTGTTAACAGGGAAGAAGCCTGTGCTGCTGCCGAAGGAAATAACCTAAGCTTCTTAAGAATTACAAGGTCCGAAATTGAACTTGATAAAAATTTAAGTCCATATTCGCCTGAAGTTTACAAAAAAGCAAAAGAAAATCTGCGGCGATTAAAAAAAGAAGCTCCTTTACAGGTTGATGAGAAACCACATTTCTATCTTTATAGATTAATAATGAACGGGACAGAGCAAACAGGAATAGCTGCAACTTTTTCTGTTGATGATTACGATAATAATGTCATACTAAAGCATGAAAAAACAAGAGAAGAAAAAGAAGATGACAGAACAAACCATATTATATCAACAGAAGCACAAACCGGTACGGTTTTTCTAACTTACCGAGGTACAAAAACAATAAATAATATTGTTGATGAAACAAAAAACAGCGTAAAGCCCATTTATGATTTCATTGCAAGCGATGAGATTAAACATACAGTCTGGATTTTACCAGATGAATACAACCAAGTTATTATAGATGAATTTAAAAAGATAGACAAGCTTTATATTGCTGATGGACATCATCGGGCTGCAAGTGCAAGCCGGGCGAGAAAAGTTAAAGCTGATAATAATTCTTCTCACAAAGGTGACGAAGAATATAACTTTTTTATCGCCGTTATTTTTCCCGCAGAACAAGTTATGATTCTTCCGTACAACAGAATTGTATTTGATCTTAACGAATTGATTGAGGAAGAATTTCTTAACGCAGTTAATGAAAAGTTTGAAGTACAAAAGAGTTCCTTAAAAGAACCAGCTCAAAAAAGAACATTTGGGATGTATTTGAACAAACAATGGTATTCTTTAAAAGCAAGGGACTCGGTTACTGCAAGTCTTTCTTTATCAGATTCTATCGGTTCGGAATTGGATGTAAGCATATTACAGGATTTTCTTTTAAATCCCGTACTTGGAATTGAAGATCAGAGAACTAGTAAAAATATTGATTTTATAGGCGGAATAAGAGGAACTGCAGGGCTCGAAAGATTAGTTGATTCGGGCAAAGCTGCTGTTGCATTTTCACTTTATCCTGTTTCTGTTGAAAGTCTTATGAAAATCTCTGACGCCGGTGAAATTATGCCGCCTAAATCAACATGGTTTGAACCTAAATTAAGGGATGGTCTTTTAGTTCATTTAATATAAAATTTAAACATTAACACCTGAGTTTTTGGGTGTTTGATTTATCACAAAATAAATATGGATAGTATTATGGAAAAAAGAATATATAATTTCAGTGCGGGCCCGGCAATACTGCCGGAAGAAGTGCTCAAAGAAGCACAGGAAAATTTATTTGCTCTTCCCGGTGTAGGAATGTCTATACTAGAAATAAGTCACAGGT
>CAZUOC010000032.1:0-10240 GCA_964622335.1 uncultured Ignavibacteriaceae bacterium | reverse complement strand
TTTTTGTTCTCAATATTTGTTATTCGATATCAGCCAGTTGTCAATAGTCATTCATCATTTAAATTGCCTACTGCATACTGATTTCTGCTTACTAAAATTTCCATTTACCGTCTTCCATTTTACCTCTCCCATCTACCTACGCCATCCCTGCACAATCGGATATCTTCTTCCATAACCAAAAGCTTTTTTCGAAACTCTTAAAGCCGGCGCTGCCTGTCTTCGTTTATATTCGTTATTATCTATCAATCTTAAAACTTCGGTTGCGACTTCTCCATCGCCAATAATTTTTGTTATCTCATCATGCTCCTTATTCTCTTCAAGATACATCTTCAAAATTTTATCGAGTAATTCATAAGAAGGTAGAGTATCCTGATCTTTTTGTCCCATACTTAATTCTGCGGACGGTTCTTTATCAATTATTTCCTGTGGAATTATTTCTTCATCTTTATTAATAAAGTTTACCAATTTATAAACATCTGTTTTATAAACATCAGCAATAACTCCTAATCCTCCAGCCATATCTCCGTAAAGAGTACAATATCCTACCGCCATTTCAGATTTATTTCCTGTAGTTAAAAGCAAATATCCAAATTGGTTCGATACTGCCATCAAATAAACACCGCGAATCCTTGCCTGAACATTTTCTTCAACAATTCCTTTTGGTTCTTCTGTTACTGCGGGAGACAATGTTTTTAAAACTTCTTTAACTACCGGTTGAATGGAAACATTAGTGAATGAGATTCCCAAACTCTTAATTAGTTTCTCAGAATCTTTTATACTGCCAACACTCGAGTACTTAGAGGGCATCAACATTACATTTACATTCTCCGGGCCTATTGCTTTAGCAGCAATATAACTTACAAGTGCTGAATCAATTCCTCCACTCAAACCTATAAGGACCTTTTTAAATTTTTGTTTTGTACAATATTCTTTCAACCCAAATATCAATGCATTGAGAGTTTCTTCCTCAAAACTTTTTTCAGACAATTTTATTGCCGGATAATTTTCATTTGTATCAAAAATAAAATAATCTTCTTCATAAGATTTGCCGAGCTTTAACAGATTCCCTTTTTCATCAAAACACATGCTGGCACCATCAAATATTAATTCTGTTTGGGCACCAACTGTACAGATATAAGCGAGTGGAATTCTTTCTGTTTTACTAAGAACCGAAAGCATATTTTTTCTGCTTTCCCTTTTTCCAAAAGAATAAGGACTTGCAGAAATATTAATAATTACAGAAGTATTCTTTTTAATAAGATCTTTTACGGGATCATAACTATATCTTTGTTTGTACCAGTAATCAGCATCATTCCAGATATCTTCACAAATAGAAATTCCTAGTCTTTCACCTTTAAACTCATAAGTATAAATTGTCTTAGCCGGATCAAAATATCTCATTTCATCAAAAACATCGTAATTAGGGATTAAAGATTTGTGCTGTACAAACTGAACTTTACCATTATAACAAAGTACGGCAGAGTTGTGAATATCTGTCCCTATGTTATCGTCGTCTTCGGTTATAGTTCCGAATAATAAACCAACTTCACCCGATTGTCCGGCAATTTCATTTAAAGCTTTTAATGATGCCTGCCTGAATTCTTTTTTCTCAACAAGATCCAAAGGTGGGTAACCTATAAGAGAAAGTTCGGGAAAAATCGCCAGATCGGCTCCATCCTCTACAGCTTTTTTATAACCGTTAATAATCTTCAATTTATTGTATTCAATGTTTCCAATTATTGTATTTATCTGGCAGAGAGCTATTTTCATTTTTATTCGGTTAAGTTAATAAGTTGTTAGATATTTGGTTATTGAGTTATCAAGTTATTAGGTTATTAAGTTATTGAGTAACTGAATCACTTGATAACTTAATAACTTAACACCAATAACCCAATCCAAAAATAGAAAAGTAAGCAGGATTTTACAATCATATATTAATTCAACCTTTTTTGCCTCCCGTTCGGATGCTTTCTTTTCCGTAATTCAAATATGCAAACCGATTGAAACATTTTCTTAAGTTTTTTATAACAAATTTATTATAATTGCATCAAGTAAAAAAACTACAGGAGTAAAACGATGAACAAAAAACTGTACCGCTCTTATAAAGATAAGATGCTTGGAGGTGTTGCAGGCGGACTTGCAGAATATTTCAACATTGATTCTACTCTTGTTAGAGTACTTTTCCTTGTTGTACTTTTTATTGGGGGAACCGGCGTTCTTGCATATATCATAATGTGGATTATAGTTCCTGAAGAACCGATAGTATTCCCGGATCCCAAAGCAACAGAATCAAAAAAAGAAGAAGCTGAAACAGACTCTCCAAAACAGGAAAATCAGTTCGATTCAAATGCATATTACGCTTCTCTCGATCATCAACGCGAAAAGAGAAGAACAATTGCCGGAGTAATTCTTCTTTTTCTAGGTGTACTTTTGTTAGCAGATAATTTTATTCCAAGAATAAGATTTGGAGATTTCTGGCCGCTGATTTTAGTTGCTGCCGGAATTGGAATTCTTTTAAGCGCCAAAAGAAAAAACAATTATAACCTTTGAGTTAAGAAAATGAAAACCAAACATTTATTCTGGGGATTTTTGTTCATAACTATCGGAGTTTTAATTCTTCTGAATAATGTAGCAAGCTTTACACTTTACTGGATTGATATCGGGAAATACTGGCCTCTCCTTTTAATTCTTATTGGTATATCTCTCCTGATCAAATCGAAGTTTGTAAGTGGAACAATCGCTATCATAGTTGCAATAGTTATTGGAATTTCACTTTTTGCAATGTTAAAGAGCGGATGGGGATTTTTTGAAAATGATATTTTTTCAGGATTCCATCATGGAATAACTATTAGGGACTGGAACAATAACGATTACGAAGAAAGAAATTTTGTTGAAGATTTTAATAATAAAATAAAAACTGCTACTCTTGATTTAAATGCCAGTGTGGGTTCTTTTAGAATAGATGATACGACATCTTCATTGTTTGCTGCAACTACAAAAGGATATGGAGATAGATTTTATCTTACAAGACAGCTCGATAGTGAAAATGCCAGACTTATTTTTGGAAGTGATAAAAAATTTGTCATTTTTGGAAAATCAAAAAACAAAGTTGATATTAGGCTTAACAAGAATCCTCTCTGGAATTTAAATTTTGATATTGGAGCGGCAGCTTCAAAATTTGACCTAAGACCATTTAAAGTAAGAGATGTTGACATCAACATGGGAGCAGCATCGCTAAAAATTTATTTAGGTGATTTGAGTGATACAACAAATGTTGAGATAGATGCAGGCGCTTCATCAATTGAAATTTCAATTCCGGAAGATAGTGGTTGTGAGGTTAATGCAGATATAACCTTATCCAGCAAAAGCTTTGACCGCTTTAATAAAATCGATAAAGAATTATATAGAACAGAAAATTTTTATACTGCACCCAAAAAGATTTTCTTAAAAATAGATTCTGGAGTTTCATCTGTAAAGATTAAACGCTACAGTTCTGGCGATTGGCAATGATGATTACAAGATTCCAGGATTAAAAAATTGTAAGATTGTGCCGAAAGCATCCCTTCGGGAAAAGATTCATTTGGGAGAAATTAATTTTTCAATCATTTAATCTTTACATCTTTCAATTTTCTTGAACTTGCTCTTGCACTTGAACTTTTCTTCGGTTTCCACAAATGTTTATCTAATCTTACACAACCATCTTTATCAAACTCAATCCCCTCTGATCTCAGAAGTTCTTCCATTAAATCATAGCTGCCGAAATGTATCCTCCCAGTTAAAACACCAAACCTGTTTACAACACGATGACAAGGTAAACCTGTTTCTTTTGCCCCGTTCAAAGCCCAACCGACAGTCCTTGCGGATGAACGGATTCCACAAGCTTCCGCAATATCTCCGTAGGTAGCAACTTTACCGTAAGGAATTCTAGCAACTATTTCATAGACTTTGTCGAAGAAATCTTTTTTCTTTTTTCCTCTTCTTACTGTTTTTTTCTTTTTCATAAAGAATGAAAATTAAAAAGAAAATCAAAAAGATGCCGAGTCTAAGTAAATTAGAATTTCTCTACAAATAGTTTAGCAAATTTCTTATAATTTAATAACTAAATAACTAATTTTATTTTTAGCTTTTTTAATAGAGTATAATTATCGATTTTTCCCAGCGGGAGACAAAGATGAAGAACTTTTTTATTGCTATTCTTGCCATAATAATTTCTACAACCGGATTATTTGCTCAATCTCAGCCTTATGTAATACTTATCAGTTTCGACGGATTCAGATGGGATTATGTTGATAGAGGGATTACACCCCATTTTGATTATATGAAACAAAATGGTGTTGAGGCAAAATCGCTACGTCCGTGTTTCCCTTCTAAGACCTTTCCCAATCATACTTCAATTATTACAGGAATGTACCCCGAACATCATGGAATAATTACCAACGGATTTTGGGATACATTTACTGATACCCGTTTTTCAATGAGCGATACAATAACTGTACGTGATCCCAAATGGTATAAAGGAGAAGCATTCTGGGAAACTGCTGAGCGCCAGGGAATTAAAACAGCAAGTTACTTCTGGCCGGGTTCTGAGTTGACACTATCATATCGCCGTCCCACTTACTTTAAGAAATATGAGCATAAAAAACCTTATAGGGAAAGAGTCAATGGAGTAATAAACTGGCTTAAGCTGCCATATAATCAACGCCCGCACTTTATTACCTCTTATTTTGATGCCACTGATACTTACGGACATAAGTATGGACCTGATTCATCGGGAACTAATTATGCTATTGCTCAGCTCGACAGCATTCTTGGCTATTATTTTGAAAGACTTAAGGAGATTAATCTTTTTGACAGCACAAATATAATTGTTATATCAGATCACGGAATGACTAATGTAAGTATCGACAGGGTTATTAATATTGAAAATATGCTTGAGGGATATAAATACAAACAGAATGATGATGGTCCATTTATGATGATTGAACCGGGAGCAGGACAGTTTGATCATATTTACGATAAGCTAAAAGAAAATGAAAATCATTACAAGGTTTATAAGAAAGAAAATGTTCCGGAGTACTTCCATTTTTCTTCTAATCCATTGATAAGCAAAATTGTAATTATTGCAGAGAATGGCTGGAGCCTTGAAACTAAAAAATCATTTGAAAATATGAAAAAGTGGAATTCCAAAGGAAATCATGGTTACGATAATTACTCAATGGATATGAATGGAATTTTTTATGCAATAGGTCCCGCATTCAAGAAGAATTACCAGGTAGGCACAGTAAACAATATTGATATATATCCGTTGCTTTGCAAAATTTTTAATATTTTTCCAAATTCCCTGATAGATGGAAAACTTGATAGAATAGAATACATTTTGAGATGAATTATGCTTTAACATTTTCAATGTAGAATGTAGAACGTAAAGTAATTGAAAAAATTACACAAAAAAACATTTGCTGTTTGCCGTTTCACTTCGAATCTAATTCTTACTAAACTTTAATAGAAACGCTTTAATAAATCTATTAATATCTCCATCCATCACTTTTTGTACATCTGAGGTTTCCTCATCAGTACGATGATCTTTAACCATGTTGTAAGGATGAAAAACATAAGAACGTATCTGACTTCCCCATTCTATTTTCATTTTGTTCTTTTCAATTTCATCCAACTCTGCTTCCTGTTTTTCAAGTTCGAGTTGATAGAGTTTTGATTTGAGAAGTTTCATAGCATTTGTTCTGTTCTGAAGCTGCGATCTTTCGCTTTGACAGGCGGCAACTAATCCAGTAGGTTCGTGTGTAATGCGCACAGCCGTTTCGACTTTGTTTACATTTTGCCCACCTTTTCCGCCAGATCGGTATGTATCAATTCTTAAATCAGCAGGATTAATTTCAATTTCAATTGTATCATCAACTTCAGGTATAACAAAAACAGATGCAAAAGATGTATGCCTTCTTTTATTGGAATCAAAAGGGGAAATTCTCACTAAACGGTGAACACCATTTTCGGCTTTAAGATAACCGTAAGCAAATTCCCCTTCGACTTCAATTGTAACGCTTTTTATTCCTGCACCGTCGCCTTCAAGGAGGTCGATTATTCTCATTGCATAATCATTCTGTTCACCCCAGCGCAAATACATTCGCATAAGCATTTCAGCCCAGTCCTGCGCCTCAGTTCCCCCTGCTCCGGAATGAATTGTAAGTATACAATTCTTTGAATCATCCCGTCCGCTCAACATATTTTTTAGCTCTGCATTCTCAACAGTTTCTTCAAGAGATTTTAATTCATTTTGTATTTCATCATAAAGAGATTCATCCTCTTCCATTTGTGCAAGTTCAGCATACTCTTCCAGCGATGTTGCTTTTGCATCAACATCTTTCCATAATTTTACCCATGACTCAAGTGATTTTATTTCCTGGAGAGTTCTCTGAGCAGTTATCTGATCATTCCAGAAATCGGTTCCGGTTGTTTTATCTTGTAGTTCTTTTATCTTTGATTCTTTTTTATTGACGTCAAAGATAACCTCTTAAATTGTCAATCCGTTTTCTGAAAGTTTTTAGTGTTTTTATTTCTTCTTCGTACATAAGAGTAACTCCAGATTTTTCAAATTATTAATTTTTGCTATCAATGCAATTTAACTACAAAGTTTATTAAGCATGGTTGGATGAATGTATGATTGCATGTTTCATACATCCATGAATACATGCATTCTTCCATTATTCGTCCACTACCTCTATCCTCAGCAGCGCTGCTGCGAGAGTCTTACCCTGTGCATCATGTTTTAATGAAACTGTTCCGCCGCCGCCAAGTGTGTTGTGAAGTACAAAGTTTAAAGCTCTGATGTTTGGTAACTCAAACCTTTCCAGAACAGAATCCTTCAAAATGTTTTTTAACTCTTTCAACCGTTAAATGTTTTTTGATAATCTCATAACCTTTATCATCAAAAGAAATAATTCCGATGTTAGCAGCATCACCTTTATCGCCACTTCGTCCGTGTGCAATATCTTTTAATCTTATTTTCACTGCTTTTTGATATCCTCTTTACTCATTCTCCAAACTGTTTGAGATGGTGATCTAAATGATAATTAACCAAATTTTCCCATCGTCTTCTGTCCATATCTCCAAAATAAGGATGCATACTAAATTGATAATTAATAGGCAATTCTGAAAATTTAATAATATATTTTTTTAATATTTTCTTATCTTCATTAAAATCAATGGGTCTTGTGCCCTCTCCTTCAACCTGACCAAATCCTTTCGGTGTTGGAGCAGTTTTACCAGAACGAGCCAACGCAATTATTTCATTCGGATCAACTTTTCCATATTCTGTTGATTTTTTCTCTCCTAATGCCATACGAATTTGGTCCGCACAATGACAAATCATTTGATGAACATTCATTTTTCCAAATAACGCTTTATGTTGTAATGTCAGTTTATCAATTCGTATAAAGAAAACATCTATTTTATCTTTAGTCATTATTATCTTATAAAAAATTACACAACTTAAGATAAATTCAGGATTCGAATTTCAGGACTGACAAGTTTTTTAGGAATCAGTGCCGGCCAATAAGCAACTACCTCACTCGGTTTTGGCCTGCCGCCTGCAAATCCGGTTACACTTGGCGGACCAGTTAAAATTAATGGAGCAATTTCTTTTCCAAATCTCTCCACTGAATTATAATCGTGAGAACGAACAGCTACTCTCAGCATAATTTCATTTATCAAATCTTCATCTAATTTTGTTGATAAAGGACCGTGACAAGCATCATAACCGATAAACTCTGTTCTTATTTCATCAAACTTAAGGTTCAACAGTTCTAATCTTTTTCTCAGAATTTTATCTGCAGCTTTTGCCTTTGTTAAAGCCTGAGGCCAGGAATAAGTTAATGATGCCGAAGCAGAATATCCATCAGCATAAGAACAGGACACTTTGTAAAACTCAGTTTCAGGCTTTCCTTTTACATCATAGACTTTAACTTTGTCACTTCCGAGACCTTCTAATTTTATTGAAGTAAAATCTGCAACACAATCTGGAGTTATATATTGAACTGGATCTCCAATTTCATAAACTAACTGCTCAGCAACTGTTTCAAAAGAAACTCTGCCGCCAGTGTTTTTATGTTTTGTGATTATAACTTCTCCATTCGGATAAGCTTCTGCAATTGGAAATCCAATCTCTGCCATATTGGGTATAGATTCCCAATCGCCTAAAAAATTACCACCGGAAGACTGAGCACCGCATTCGAGAATATGTCCGGCGACTGTTCCGGCAGAAAGTAAATCATAATTATTTTTATTCCATCCAAATTCATAAATCATTGGTGCGAGTGTTAAACCTGTATCAGTTGTCCTTCCTGTTATAACAATATCCGCTTCCTGCTTAAGTGCTTCAACAATAGGGAAAGCACCAAAATAAACATTTGCGCTAAGTAATTTATCTTTAATAGTTTTTACAGACTCACCTGTATCCATATTGTTCAACTCACAACCTGAAGTAATTATTTCATCAATTCTGTAATTTATATCATCACCGAGAATAACTCCGACCCTCAAATCCTTAATTTCTAAGTCCTTTGCTACATTAATTACAGCTTCGGCGCATGCAATTGGATTAACTCCCCCACCATTTGTAATCACTTTAATTTTTTTTTCTTTAATGATCGGAAGAATTCTTTTCATCAAATCGGGAATGTCTCTCGCATAACCAAAAGCAGGATTTTTATTTTTTTGTTTCTGAAGAATGGACATTGTTACTTCAGCAAGATAATCCATAACGAGATAATCAATTTCGCCCTTAGTAACCTGGTGATAAGGAGCATCGATCAAATCTCCCCAAAAACCCTGACCTGATGCAATCCGGATTTTATCTTTCATAAATATTTATGCTGAACTTGTTTCAGCATCTTTCTCTTTAATTCCAGAATATAATAATTTATAAGGACCTTCTATTTCAGGATATAAATCCCTCCAATCCTTATTCTTTAATTCAATCAAATTAATCTTCCACTGCCTGTGCCAGTTCTTTAATTGTTTTTCTCTTTTAATGGCACTTTTAAAATCAGGAAGGACTTCATAATAAACGAGTTTATTTATATTATATTTTTTAGTGAAACCTTCAACAAGTCCAAGTTTATGTTCATAAACTCTCCTTTGTATAACGTTAGTCATACCAACATATAAGACTTTATTTTTACTGGACAATATGTAAACAAAATAATAATTCATTTTTCCAAAGATCCTGAAATAAATTCAGGATAAAGTATAACTTTAGTAATCTGGTGATAAGGAGCATCGATCAAATCTCCCCAAAAACCCTGACCTGATGCAATCCGGATTTTATCTTTCATTCCACCCTTCTCTGCCAATCAAAGGAACAAAAGCAAACTCAGGAACATCTTCAATTTCAAAATTATCTTCATCAATCTTTGTAATAATCTTTAACAACTGTGAAGTCTTGTTTCCAACAGGAATCACCAATCTTCCACCAATTGATAATTGCTTCTTAAGTGAATTTGGAATAGTTGGTGAACCGGCAGTTACTAGTATTCCATTGTAAGGAGCGTATTCTTCCCAACCTAAAGTTCCATCGCCGCACTTCGCGTTTATTCTTAATCCGAGTTTATCAAACAATTTTCTTGTTTTATAAAAAATGTCAACATTTCTTTCGATACTATAAACATCAATTCCCATCTTTACTAATAACGCTGCCTGGTAACCTGAACCTGTACCGATTTCAAGAACTTTATTTCCCGGTTTTAATCGTAAAGCCTGTGTCATAAAGGCAACAGTGTATGGCTGTGATATTGTTTGTCCGTACCCAATTGGAAGTGCAACGTCTTTATAAGCATGATGTTTCATCACATCCGGAACGAAATTGTGTCTTTCGACTTCGCCTATTGCTTTTAAAACTGATATATCAAATATCCCCTTAAGAGAGATTTTATCTACTAAATCCTGTCTTTCTGTTTCGTACATATAATAATTTTTTAAAGTTCATTAAAGATAAAAATAATATTGTTAATTTCTTTGGTTCTATATCTGTATGAGTAAACTATAGGAGATTTTTATGACTTTACATCATTCACTTCCATACAGGGGATTTATGTATGGAGCAAGGAAATAATTAGTAAACAAAGTTTGTTTGCAAGAGAAAATCAATCATATTATATTTGTTCGAAAAAAAATGAAAAATGCGGGAATAGCTCAGTTGGTAGAGCGCAGCCTTTCCAAGGCTGATGTC
>CAZUOC010000031.1:0-10511 GCA_964622335.1 uncultured Ignavibacteriaceae bacterium | reverse complement strand
TCAGCCGGAACGGCGGTTTACATGTTTTTCAAAACAGCATATCAAAAACCAATAGTGATATTAATAGCATTTTGTATGAACCGCTATCTGCCCCGGTTGTTTATCCTTCTCTAAGACGGGAAGTTAAACTTGATAAGTTTAAATTAAGAACGCTCAGCAATTTTAATAATTTTAATACCGATTTGAGTCTTTATTATCTCTCCGCAAAAGAAAATTATTCGGGAATAGAATCAAAAGATGAGATAAAAAGTTTTACATGGGGAGCCTCTTTAAGGCAATCATATTCTAGGAAAAGTTTACATCTTGAAATTAATAGTGTTTTTGAAAGGAGAGAATCTCGTTACTATTATATTGATAGTTTTGCTGGTGTTCAAAACATAAAGAATAACTATAATGTTTTTTCTATATCGCCAGTAGTGTTGTTTTATCTTCTCGATAGTACAATTGTTCCCTCAGCTTTTTATAAAAGCACCAATTATTCGGATGTCGGGATAAGTTATAACGGTGTTGGCGGGGATGTAACTATAAAATTATTGAATATACTGCGGGTTTATGCCGGGATAAGCACTTTTGATTTTTTCGGTTTACAAACTAATGTTTATCAAATAGGGGTCAGAGTTAGTTATGAAAATCTCTTTGCAAACGTTACGTTGTACAATAAGAAAAATTCATCGTCTGCTTATCAGCTTTATTCTAATACACAGATGTTATCATTTAATCTTTTAGAATTAACCGGAAGTTTTACAGGCTTTGCTTTGAATCTTAATTATGATTTTGGGAAACTTGGTTTTGAGGAAGGGCTCAGTTATAATTCTTATAAAGAAGATCAGAATACTCTTGGATCTGAAATAAAAATGCATATAAATAGTGGCATTTTTTATAAGGACATCTTGTTTAATCGGGACCTGGATTTAAAAACTGGGTTTGTTTTTAACTATTATGATTTTGAATCAAATGATTTTAAATCTGCTTCCCAATTAGACTTTACAGTAGCTGGAACCATAAGGAAAGTAGCGATAGTCTATTTTTCATGGGAAAATGTTTTGAATGAAAAATATTTTTTATTTCCTTATTATCCAATGAGAGAAAGAGGAATTCGTTTTGGAATAGCTTGGGAATTGTTTAACTGAGGTTAGGTTAATAAGTTATTTGGTTATTAAGTCAATTGGTTTAAATTCCATTAAATAACTAAATAACCCAACAACTTAATAACTTAGTATACCAATAACTCAATAACTTATAGACTCAATCTATCCTTAAACTTAATAGCCTGCCGGCGGGAGATTTCTATCTTATGTCCACCCTTGAGCTTAACAAGAAGACCGCCATTCAGCCATGTTTCAATATTCTCGATCCATTTGAGATTAATTATATGCTTCCTGTTTGCCCGAAAAAATGATTTGCTATCGAGTCTTTCATCAAGATAATTTAAAGTTCTAAGTATGAGCGGTTTGTTATCTTCAAAGAAAAGCCGAACGTAGTTTCCTTCAGACTCAAAAAGTCTTACGGTTTCTAGTTTAACAAACCAGCAGCGGTCACCATCCTTTACAAAAACCTGATCTTTTTCAGTAAGGGTTTGTGAATCCGTCGCCTCATAAGATTCTTTCTTTCCCTGTTCTATAAGCTTTTTTACTGTCTCTTCTAATCTTTTTGGTTCTATGGGCTTTAGCAAATAATCCATTGCATTATACTCAAAAGCTTTTAATGCATATTCATCATAAGCCGTTGTAAAGACAACAGTGGGTACGCTATCTAATTCTTCAAGAAGATCGAAACCACTTTTGCCAGGCATTTGTATATCGAGAAAAATAAGATCAGGGTTTAATTGAGTTATTTTTTCCAAAGCATCTTCGGCGTTTACAGCCTCGCCAACAATATTTATATCTTTAAAGGGTTGAAGTAATCTTTTTAGTTCGACCCTTGCTAATCTCTCATCATCTACTATTAAGGCTTTCATTTTTTGTCCCTCCGGTTGGAATTACAAGTTCTGCTAGAACTTCATTTTCATTTTGATTGGAAATTGTAAATTGAGCTTTTTCTCCATAAAGAAGGCTTAATCTATGTTTTGTATTATTTATTCCAAAACCTGTTGAAACTTTTAATTCGTTAGAATCGATTTGTCCTGTGTTTTTAATTTTGATATGCAGCCTGGAATCTTCAATACAGGATTCGATAGTTATTTCCCCGCCTTTGGTCTTTTGTGAAAGACCATGCTTAATTCCGTTTTCTACTAAAGTTTGTACCATCATTGGTGGTATTTCAATTCTTTCAGTTTGTGGATCAACTTTAATCAGGTACTTCAACCGTTCCTCGAAACGAATTTTTTCTAATGCGAGATAATCTGCGACAGCACGCATTTCTTCTTCAAGAGGAACTATCTCTGTTCTCTCGATTTTCAATGAGTATCTCAAAATGTTTGAAAGTTTTGTTACTGCTGTTTGAGCATTAAGTGGTTCATCTTTAATAAGTGCCCTGATGCTGTTAAGAGCATTGAACATAAAGTGAGGATTAAGCTGCGCGCGTAAAGTTCGAAGTTCAAATTCCTTTACTGCATTTTCCCAGATAAGAGATTCGATCTCTGCCTTTTTATAATTTTCAAAGTAGTTGAATGCAAGATAGATTAAAGACCACAGAAGCATTACACTGCTGTAATTAAAAATTCCTATGAGTATCGAAGCGAGTTTAAATCTCCAGGGTTCATAAATTCCGAATATTAAATTAGAAGTGAGTAGGAATAAAAATAAAATTATGCCCATAAGAATGCTTGCAATAAATATTCTTGGGATTAATTTTTTTAAAGATAGTTCAACCCAGTTCTTACTTTTAATATGAATATGATAAAGGTTTGTTAGCCATAAGCCGATGCCGCAAAGAGCTATTGCAAGTATTGTCTTTTCCCAATTGAAACTGTCGAACGCGGTAATAAAAGCTATATTTATAAGAGCATAAAATGACCAACCGGATATTTGGCATATCCAGTATAACCTGTTTCTGTCGATTCTTTGTCTTTTTTCTATCACTTCGTTAAATGAAGGATTGTCAAAATAGTTTCCCTCATTCCATCCTTTCGAAACATATAACATTGTTAATATAAACTTATCGTTATTAAAAGAAAATCGTATTTATATACATTAGACCCGGAACATACGCTTCGGGATGATAAAATTAGCGTAAACTAATTGAAAGAATAATTACTTTTTTATTAAAGGAGCTATTTTGGGATAGAAGGACAAAAATTACAGGGTTAGTATATCATTATAAATTATAAATGCCATTAAAAGAAGAAGGATAACAAAACCTGTATTTTGTATCGCAATTTTTACTTTTACAGGAATTTCTTTTCTGAAAATTCCTTCGATAATAATTATTAATAAATGTCCTCCATCGAGAACGGGAAAAGGGAAAATATTAATGATTGCAAGGCTAAGGCTTAACAAAGCCAGAAAATAAAGAAAGCTTAAAAGACCGGTATCAGCAGAGCGAGCTGCAAACTGTGCAATTTTGATCGGACCGCCAAAAGCCTTACCGAACTCTACCTGTCCATTTATAACTTTACCAAACATGGTGAAAGTTAAGTTTGTCATTTTCGCAATGTCCATCCAACCATAGTAAAATGACGCAAAGAAGCCGCGGGATTCGTATTCAACTGGTCCGCTAAAATTGTGTCCTATTGATACGCCGATTATTCCGTCTGCCCCGGGTGTAACAGACAGGTTAAGAGTATCTTTATCTCTAAATAAAAGAATGGGAATACTTTTTTCTTTATTGCTTTTAATAATTTTAGTTGCCTGGTAACTCGTGTAAACAGGGACATTGTCAATTTCTAAGAAAACATCTCTGGAAAGAATTCCTGCTTTTGATGCAGGAGAGTTGCTCATAACCGAATCTATTATGGGTCTGCTTAATCCTTTTGGCAAAAGAAATCTGTCGGAAGTCTCTTCAGATACCAATGAGTGTGGAACAAAAAGGGATACGATTTTATTATTACGCTGAACTTTAATATTAAGATCCTGTCCTAATGTATTTATAAAAAGTTCAGAAGTAAGCTCTTCCCAGTTATTTACATTTTTTCCATTTATAGAAATAATTTTGTCATTGGTTTTGAACCCTGCGGAATCAGCGGCACTTTGTGGAAGGACATAGCCTATAGTAGTTGTTTTGGTTATCTGTTTGCTCTGGAAGAAATTTACTCCCCAGAAAATTACTAATGCGAGAATGAGATTCATGAATACCCCCGCAGTAATTACAATTGCTTTCATCCATGCAGGTTTAGCTCTAAACTCATAAGGCTGCGGTTCCTTATCAGCAAAATCAACATCCATACTTTCATCGATCATACCTGCTATTTTAACATAGCCGCCCAATGGCAAGAGGCATAATCTGTAATCGGTATTCCCCAATCCGTCAAAATCCTTTGGCAGTTCACCGAATGTAAACCCGTTTATCTTGTTCCATCCCAAGAGGCGTTTTCCAAATCCTATTGCAAAAACATCTGCACGCATACCACATAGCTTGGCAGCAGCAAAATGTCCAAACTCATGAACAAAGACTAAGATTCCTATAGTTATTGCAAAGTATATTACATATTCCATTTAAAAGGATACTCCGTCGATCAAGGTTTTAAATTGTACAAATCAAAATAAATGCCGAGTCAGCCCTGTAAAGATACATAAACTAAATGAGTTCTTCAGCAAATTTCCGTGTAATTTTATCGCATTCAATTATCGCTTCGAGATTAGGGGAGGAGTGATTTTCTATCTTTTCAAGCGCTGTATCAATTATAACAGGTATTTTGGAGAAAGAAATTTCCCCCTTTAAAAATCCTTTTACGGCAACCTCATTTGCCGCATTTAAAATACAGGGAGCTGTTCCCTCAGCTTTAAGAGCATTATAAGCAAGCTTAAGACATTGAAATTTTTCCATATCCGGCTCAAAAAAAGTAAGTTCTTTAACGGTAGTAAAATCAGTTTTTGGTAAATCATTTTCTAATCGTTTAGGGAAAGACAAAGCATATTGAATAGGGAGACGCATATCCGGCATACCAAGCTGTGCTTTAACAGAACCGTCAATAAATTCTACCATTGAGTGAATTATTGATTGAGGATGAACAACGACACTTATCTTCTCTTTGGGTAATCCGAAAAGCCAACGGGCTTCAATAACTTCGAGTCCTTTGTTCATCAGTGATGCGGAATCAATTGTAATTTTATCACCCATTTTCCAGTTAGGATGAGCTAATGCTTCTTTAACAGTAACTTTGTTAAGTTCATTTTTTTGTTTCTTAAAGAATGGACCTCCCGACGCTGTTAAAATTAATTTCTCAACCTCATCGGCTTTTTCACCAACAAGGCATTGGTAAATTGCACTATGTTCTGAATCAACAGGAATTATCTCCGAATTATATTCCAGGCTGAGTTTCGTGATTAATTCACCGGCTACAACTAAAGTTTCTTTATTTGCCAGCGCTATTCTTTTTCCTCTTTTAACTGCTTCTATTGTAGGTAAGAGACCCGCAAATCCAACCATAGCTCCAAGGAGAATATCATATTCACAATTTGCTGCAGCAGAAACGAGTCCGTCTACACCGGATAAAACCTCACAATTAATATCTTTTTTGTTGCGTAATTTTTCTGCAGCAGACTCGTTTGTGACAACTACAAACTCGGGCTTAAATTCCTCTATTTGAGGGATTAGAAGATCAATCCGTGTATTAATAGTTAGGGCGGTGACTGAAAATTTATCGGAATGTTGCCTTATTACGTCAAGTGTGTTTATACCTATCGAGCCGGTCGAGCCAAGTATTAAGACTTTTTTCATTACTTATCGAAATATAAAACGATTATAACTATAAAAGTACCGATTTTTTATCAATATAAAATACAACCTAAAACCGAATGTTATACTGTTGTTATAATTTTAAGGAAAATATAGGCTATCTTCTGACACTTTTTTAAACTATTTGTCACTTATTGTATAGAGAGATTTTTATTTAATCAATAATAAAATCCGAGGGTAAAATGAAACTAAAAGCACTTCTACTTTTATCAATAATTGTTTTTGTATCTGAAGGAAACGCATTGCCGAGATTCAGCTTAAGAGGAAGTGGGTTTGATTGTTCGGGCTGTCATGTTAATCCAACTGGTGGCGATATGCGTACCAGCAGAGGATGGAGATTCGGAAAAAGTGTTCTTTCGATAAGAACTACTGATAAAGATTTTGAAATGAGCAACAAAATAGGAGAGAACATTCAATTTGGACTCGACCTTCGCGGACAGGCATTGCTTATGATGACAACTCACAATAAGAGAATTGATTTCCAGAAGATGACAGGATCACTTTATACGAATATCGATCTTTCTGAAAAGATAAATGTATTTACAAGATATGATTTTATACAGCAAATTTGGGAAGCTTATGGTGTTGCAAGAATTCTACCCAACGATGGTTACATAAAAGCAGGTTCCTTTCAGCCCAATTACGGAATAAGATTAGATGACCATACTGCATATACGAGAGCGGGAGATCTCGGGCTTCTCTTTTCTTCAAATGTTAAAAGGGGTCTAATTTATGACCCGCGTTATATTGAGGGAGGTGCTGAGCTTGGGATTTATATCAGTGACTTTGCCTTTCTAACAGCAAGTGTTGGTGAAGCGCGATCAACTCCATTCCTGAGTGATCCAACTTATACGGCAAATCTTAAATTTCAGCCGACTATTGGAGAAAACACAGCATTATTTTTCGGGGGTTCTTTTGCAGCATTTAAAGGTTCACAGCCACCGACGTTTCTTCCTGCCTATCCTGCAGTAAAAATGTATGGAGGTTATGTTGGTTTTGGGGCTGGTGATTTTACAATAATGGGAGAATACGATATTGCAAAGGATTTTCTTCAAAAAGATTCTGTCTCTTCTGCACTTATGATTGAAGCATCATACGGGATAATAAAAGGATTGGAAGCAGTCGTAAGATTAGACAGGTTCGATCCTAACTCAAAAGTAAGTAAAGATGAATTAACAAGAGTTGTAATCGGTTTGGAAATTTTTCCATACAGTTTTATTGAAATCCGCCCACAGTACAGGATACAAATGGAAGATCCGAGCGTGGATAATGATTCTGCGTTACTTCAATTTCATATCTATTATTGAAATCTTTTTATTAAGCGGGGTTTTCTTTTCTAGAGAACTTCGCTTCCTATCTTAACTTTCCTAGTGTTAATAGTTGCCTCTTAGTAAAGAAAAATTTTCCTTAGGCAGAAACATTCCGATATTTAAAGCATCTTTTATAACAGATGCTGGACTCTTTGACTGATGACACTGACCATATTGTTGAATTTACTCTGCTTTTTAACAGGTTTAAAAAGAAGCTGTATAACTATGTTCTTAAAATGACTGAAGATGTGATGCTTACGGAGGATATTGTGCAGGATATTTTTCTTAAGCTTTATCAGAATATTAATAGTATAAGGTCGAAAGAGAATATAAGCTGCTGGCTATTTACAACTGCAAGGAATGAAGTTTATGGTTACTATAGGAGAAAGAGGATAAGAACGGATCAATATAATGTAGAAGATGCAGATGAAGTTGAAATTGTTTCTGAAGACGATATAGAATATGAGATCGAGAAAAAGGAAGTGAAGGAATTAATGATTAGCGAATTGAATAAACTTCCGGTTGAACAACGGGAGGTTTTTATTCTAAAAGAATACAGCGGACTAAAATACACAGAGATAGGAGATATTCTTGGTATTGAGGAAAAGCTTGTAAAGAGCAGGCTTAATAAAGTGAGGACAAAATTGGTAAATAAGATTTCAAAATTAATTCTCTGAAGAGGAAAAGATATGAATACCGAAGAATTGAAAAATTTAATACAACTTTATTTAGATGGTGAACTTGAAAAGAATAAAGAGCCATTGCTTTTTGCTGCCCTTTCCCAGGATGAAGAAGCGCGTGATTATTTTAAGTCAATGAATCTTCTTAAAAATGCACTTGAAGAAACAGAAAAAGAATTTCCACAGGAACTTGAGGAAAGAATTTTTTATTCTCTTAAGAAAGAAGAAGTAAAAAATAAGAACAGCTTTTTCAATCTACCGGTAACAAGAATAATCTCTTACTCGGTAGCAATAATTTTGATTGTAATAAACATTTATCTTCTGGGACGAATAAACTCATACAGTGATAAAGTGAATGCTGTACAAACAGTTGTTCAAAATCAAAACCAAATGATTGAGCTTTTATTTAATAGTTTTCCTGCAACAGAGGTTAAAGCGGTGAAAACAAATAATCATATATTAAATTGAAGAGGTTGAAATGAAAATACTGACTTTCTTAACAATAGTTTTTCTTCTTATTTCGGGCTGTAAAAATGAAACGGAAAGGCAAGAGACACCGACAGTTCCGAGTTCTTTTAATAAAGAAGATTATAAAGTTGAAGTAGATAAAATGCCTGCACCAGTTGGAGGGATGGCAGCCATACAGGAGAAAGTTGTTTATCCTGAAGAAGCAAAGGATAAAAAGATTGAAGGAAAAGTTTTTGTACTTGCTTACATAGATGAAAACGGAAATGTAATAAAATCTGAAGTTATTAAGAGTGCCGATCCCACCCTGGATTCTGCAGCGGTTCAAGCAGTAAGAAAAGTTAAATTTATTCCTGCTAAGAACGAAGAAAAAAACGTTAAAGTACAAGTTACAATACCAATTGTGTTTAAGCTTAAATGATTGAATAGTATGAGACTCACCAGTTGAGGTGAGTCTCATTTTATATTAGTTATTAACAGTTATTAACAAATCTCTACATATTTTCTCCCTTGAAACCCCAGCTCAAAAATTGCTAAGTTTGATTAATGCTAAAAAGACTTATTTTATTTCTAATACTCTTAAGCCTGCCGGTTTATTCTCAGCAGGATGCGAAAAATCGTTTTCTGCTTGGGGTAAACTTTGAAGAATCCGGCGAGTTTGAAAAAGCCAAACAAATATTCGAAGAATTATATGGTGAGCAGCCCACAAACTATCAGTACTTCGATGCGCTGAACAGAGTATATCTTCAGTTAAAAGATTATGATAATTCAATCAGTATAATTGAAAACAGGATAAAGACGAATGAAAACGATATTAATCTATACGGAATGCTTGGTAAAACATATTATATAAAAGGAGAAGAAAATAAAGCTTTCGAAACCTGGGACGAGGCACTTCAAAGGTTTCCCTCAAACCAAAACAGTTATCGTGTAATGGCAAACTATGCTATTGAATTAAGAGCTTTTGAAAAGGCAATAGAATATTTGAATAAAGGGAAAAGTGTTTCAGACGCTCCACGTTTATTTTCCTATGATCTTGCGAGTATTTATTCTTTAACAATGAGATTTAAAGGTGCAGCAAAAGAATATTGTGAAATAATTTCTTCAAATCCGAAGCAATACCAAGTTGTCGAGTCGAGAATTCTTTCATATATAAAGAAACCGAATGCTCTTTCGCAGACAATTGAGGTAGTGAAAGAATACGAAGGGAATGATAAAATTGTTATTGATTACTTGCTTGCAAGACTTTATATGGAAGATGATAAATTCGACAAAGCATTTGATTTATATCTTAATATAGATGACAAGCAGAATAACCAGGGTTCCGATCTGTATAGTTTTGCCAATTTTGCCTACTCTGAAAAACAATTTGATCTTGCGGCAAAAACATATAGTGAATTAATTAAGCGTCATCCGAACTCACCTTTTGTTTCTTCGGCAAAACTTGGATATGCGAAAACCCTGGAAGAAGCCTTAACCAACGAAGTATCTCTTATTGCAAATTCATGGAAACCGTTTTTTAAAATAAAACCTATTAACAATGAAAAAGTTGAGAAAGTTATATCTGCTTATAATGAGTTGATAAATTTATACCCTCGTTCAGAAGTTGCAGGTGAGGCATTACTTAGGATAGGAAAAATTCTTTTATCAAAGCAGAATGATATTTCATCTGCTGAAAAATATTTTGACCGAATTATTAAAGAATATCCCGCTTCCAAGTTTATTTATAATGCATATCTTGAACTTGCTTATATTAATGTTCTGGGAAATAATTTTAATCTTGCAGAAAATAATCTCTCAAAAGTAATTCATAATAAGGGAGCTGGAGTGGATAAAATAAATCTTGCGAGATATAATCTGGCGAAAGTAAATTTCTATCAGGGCGATTTTTCGACAGCAAAAAAACTGCTCGGAGAAATTCTGAGCAACCTAAAAGACAACATCGCTAACGATGCAATCGAGCTTTCTCTTTTACTGAACACAACTTTGAATGATTCGTCTAACCTGTCGTTGTTTGCAAAAGGAGAATTATTAATTACACAAGGAGATTATAAAGAAGCATCGGCTATATTTGATCAAATTGCATCTGCGAAACGAAGTTTTATGTTAGCAAATAAAGCAAAACTGAGAGAAGCCGAAACAGAATTGGCTCTCGATAATTATCAAAAATCTATCTCTATTTTGCGGGAAATTTCAGACCAGAATGCGCAAAATAATTATG
>CAZUOC010000030.1:0-10558 GCA_964622335.1 uncultured Ignavibacteriaceae bacterium | reverse complement strand
CTTTATAAATCGGGCTGGTTATATTGATAACTATATCCCAGAAATGCAGTGCATTTTCCAAATGCTTTATCGAATTATCTTTATTTTCTTCACCGCCATTCATACGATATGTTTCCAGGGCAACTGCTCCCTTAAGTTTCTCAGCAAGGAATAATCCTAAATTTGCCCAAACTTTTACATCAGAAACTTCAAACATAAGAGGATCATTACCTGAAACATTAATATTTTTGACCAGCTCAAGAGCTTTGTTACAATCCCTTTCAAGCATAGCCTCTAAATCCGGTGGAGTAATTCTATTTTTCCCAAAGGAACCTCCGGATGAAATTGTTTTTACATATTCTGCAACGGAGACATAATCAGTATCAAGAGGAGGCTGATTAATTTGTCTGTCAACAGAAATATATTCCACTCTTTGCGTATCCGTATTAAGAGCCATAAACCCTTCGCTGTATAAAGTAAAATCCCAGGTACAATCGAATGAGGAAGCTAACCGCAGTGGCGTTTTACAAGCAAGTTCATAAGCTTCGAAAAGAACACCTGCTTTTTTTCCGTAGCGCCGGATGAATTCAGCTTTGAATATGCTGTCGGGTGTAGAAGGATTGTATAATAATCTTCCCCATAGTTTATAGAATAACCATTGACGTTGAAAAGCATATTTCCAATTAACTGAAAAACCGGGCTTGGTGAAATAATCTTTCGCCGGTATATAAGTTTCGGACCCTATAAAGTAACCACCAACATAATCCGGCGTGTTATTCGCAATATGTTGACGGATAAAATCAGCATCTCCCCACCGCAGGCAAAAGAAATCTTCATTGCGTACAGTCCATATTATTTTATAGCCTTTGGGCTCGGGACTCCAGTATGTTCCATATATTTTTCCGCCATGTACTTTTATAAGTTTTGTTGTAGAATGACCGTGCGACCAATTAAATTTAAGACTTGCCCACACAGGATCTTCAAAACAATCCATTGCTGCTTCGTCTTCTATTGCTTTACGGGTAAGCTGTTCCATTTGAATACTTGTTGCTCCTAATGATCCGGTATTTCCCGAAAAAGGAATTCTGTGAATTAGCTTTGACTTTCGGTTTGCGAGGTGCATCCCTTCGATAATTGTTTGCTTTATCCAATCCTCACGCTGCTGCGGAGTCATTCCTCCCATTCCTTCTCCCAGAGTAAGACCGATTCCTGTAAGATCAGGATACTCATTAAGCATTTGTGTAACACACTCACGTGTATATCGCTTTATAATTTCAGATGTATCTGCATCAACATAATGGTAATGCTCAAGGTTATTCATTTCGACATTATGAGCTTTCGAAAACTCAGGTGTTACAAATATATTGAATGGCATAATGTAGGTATCGATGCCGCGCTCTTTTGCCATTCTGAAAATTCCACTAAACAACTTCTTCCATTCTTTCATTTCTTTATCATTCCACGGACTCGCTTCAGGAAAGTTTTTCGGTTTAATCAAAAATGTATAAGGATGGAGATTCCATAATGTAAGAGCATTGAACCTATTCTCTGCCATCATATCAAGGAAAGCTTCCCAGAAATTAAGGTCTTTACATGTTTCCTGATGCTGGTAAAGTGAATGGCTATGCCGGTAAGTATCCCATGGAAGATCGAATTTTATTGCACGGAAAGGTAAATAAGGAGATTCTCTTTTCTCGTGAACATTTGAAAAAGAAATACCGTTGCGAATATCTTCAGCAAGCGAAAGTGAGCCGTAAATTATCGCTGTTTCATCGCCCCCGGTTATCGTAATCTTTTTTCCTTTGGGTAATAACTTGTATTCTTCAGCTTTTAAATTCTGAGAATCTATTATAATTGAAATTGAATAATCAGCTTCACTTTTTTGTATCGAATATCCTTTTTTTATAAGAGCTTGTTGAAGCATCTTTACAGCATATTTTGCATGAAAAGAGGATGTGTCGTATTGCAGGCTAACATTTTGAGCTGTAACTAAATTTGTAAGCAGGATCAGTGAAACAAAAAAATATAGTATCCTTTTCATAATCAAATTTATATCTTCACGGGAATAGCGAGAACCGGTATTCTTACACGGTGACGAACTTCATTGGCAGTTGAACCATGAATAATATCACTCAGTAATTTGTGACCATGACTACCTACAATAAGCAATTCAATTTCTTCCTGTTTACAAATTTTTGCTATCTCATTTTCAGGTTCACCGCCGCAGATTACTGTTTGTGCAACAAAATCATTTTTGTTTAATTTCTCGGTAAAATTATTAGTATAAGCAGTCATTTCTTTCGCCTGCTCATCTGCAACAAGGTCACCGATAAATCTTCCCGTTACAGTTTCAACGCAATGGATAAGGTATATCTTTGCAGAAGAAGTTTTTAAGAAAGGCAAAGCTCCCTTTATAATTTGTTCGTCTCTCTCGGCTTTGCCTTCCAGGGCAATAGCTATTTTCTTATAAATGTCAGGTTTACTCATGGTTGCCGGTATCTTTCTGGCATAAGCCAAAGGTTTTTTTATGAAGATCTCTTCGAATCTCTCTAATCTTTCTTTCTTGAAATATGGCTCAACAGTAATCCACAACAAAAGCAGAACAAGAAAAGCAATAACCGGGATTAATACAAACTTAATTATTATTCCTTCTATCCCGATTGCCGAAACATTTTCAGTTACAAAATCATAAACTAACTTTAAATTTAATACAATAATAAAACCTGCTGCAAGCCATGCAAGTATTCTGATAAGATATTTAGATGCGAACTCTTTCATTTTTATTTTGCTGGAAGTAAAATGGAGCAAAGGGATCAGCGCAAAAGGTAATTGAAGCGAAAGGACAACCTGTGAAAGAACTAATAATGAATCAACGGATTGTTCGCCGGAAACTTTTATTACAATAACTGTCGGGATAATTGCAATCAAGCGGGTAATAATTCTTCTTAACCAGGGACGCATCTTTAAACCGACAAAACCTTCCATTACAATTTGCCCGGCAAATGTTCCGGTAATTGTGGAAGACTGCCCTGCAGCAATTAAAGCTATACCAAATGCGATCGGTGCAAACTTACTTCCTAAAAGCGGGGCAAGTAATGCGTGCGCATCTATAATCGAAGCTACTTCAGAATTGCCTGTTGTAAAGAAAACCGCTGCAGCAAGAACGAGTATTGCCGCATTAACAAAGAAAGCCGCATTCAGTGCAACAACGGAATCAATAAGATTAAACTTATTCGCATCCTTTAATCCCTTTCGTGTTCTTTTAACATTCCTGGATTGTACAAGTGCAGAATGCAGATAAAGATTATGCGGCATCACAGTCGCACCAATAATCCCAAGTGCAATAAATAAAGCGTTTCCGTTCAATGCTGTTGGAATAAAGCCTGTGGATATTTCTGCAAAGTCAGGTTTGGATAGGAACACTTCAAATGCAAAGCAAATACCTATTGTTGCAACAAGTGCAAGTATAAAGGCTTCCATCTTCCGTATTCCAAACGAAAGCAAAAGCATTAATATTAAAACATCGAAAGCAGTAATTACAACTCCCCACAATATTGGAATTCCAAATAAAAGATATAGTCCGACAGCAGAACCGATAACTTCAGCAAGATCGCAGGCAGCAATTGCTATCTCACATATTATCCATAAAATGTAATTCAACGGCTTGGAGTAATGATCTCTGCAAGCCTGGGCTAAATCTCTACCCGCGACTATTCCGAGTCTTGCAGAGAGAGCCTGGAAAAGAATTGCCATAAGATTAGCAAGAAGAATTACCCAGATTAATTTATAACCGAATTGCGCTCCGCCTGCTAAATCAGTTGCCCAGTTTCCCGGATCCATATAACCGACTGAAACCATGAATGCAGGTCCGGTAAAATAGAAAAGTCTTTTCCAGAAACTTGAAGTATGATTCACTTCTACTGAAGAATGAACCTCCGACAAAGATTTATTTAAGACTTGCGAATCATCTTTCATATAAGGTCAATTTGTTTTTTCCTTACTCAGCTTCTACAAAAATATTTGCAGCAATTGTGCTGCTTATAATTATTTCTTTTTCTTCAATCTTAATTGACATAGATCTGTCAAAATCAAAAACATCTTTAACTAATATTTTCTTATTAAGGTCAATCCCTATCTTAGAAATATATTTCAGGAAATCATTATCAAAATCGTTTACTCTTGTTACGATACCGGTTTTATCTTTTTGAAGCTTTATTAATGGAATTGATTTTTTTTGTTTCGGTATAGAACCATCTTTCGACGGTATGGGATCTCCGTGTGGATCGAATTCAGGGAAATCGAGCATCTCTTCTATTCTGCTTATCAGATCATCGGAAGCTGAATGCTCGAGACGGTTTGCTTCATCGTGAACTTTATCCCACGGCATTCCGATTATTTGATGTAAAAATAATTCCCATATCCGATGTCTTCTTACCATACTCTTTGCATATTCTTCGCCGTCATCAGTAAGGTTTATTCCTTTATACTTTTTATAATTGATGTAACCATCTTTAGCAAGTTTTTTTAACATGTCTGTTACAGCAGCATTTGAGATAGAAAGCTTGTCAGCAATTTTATTCGCTTTTATTGTACCGTCTGTATCACGATACTTATAAATAGCGCTTAAGTAGTCTTCTTTTGATATATTTTGCATAATTTAAGTAAATTTGAGAAATGAATTTAAGCAGGCTTAAATAAGAAATCAAGTAGGCATAAATGGTTAAAGTCTGATGTTAAATTTTACTAATTAAGAATTTAATTGATAAGATGGAACGACTTCTATTTTATCAAAGTCATCTTGTTTGAATAGTTTTAGGAAATAAAAATAAAATGCAATAGCTAAAGAGGTTAAACGACTTAAGAATCACAAATATTCCTTTTTTTATTGTTTCTAGTTTGAAACAAAATAAATCTTGCTAAAAGACTAAAAAGCCATTTACTACTTCACTAAACTCATTTTAATTGATTGGGAATAATTGCCTGCAATTATTCTCGCAATATATAAACCGCTTGCAAGATTACCATCTGAAAACACAGCCTTGTAAAAACCTGCGGATAGTTCTTTATTAACTAAAGTAGCAACTTCATTTCCCAATACATCAAAAACTTTTAATTCAACATAAGATGTTTTGGGTATGCTATATTCAATAGTAGTTAATGGATTGAATGGGTTGGGATAATTTTGTTTTAGAGAATATCTATTCGGGATCTGTTTAATTGATTTTACTTCGGTAGCTTGATCAAAAATAAGTTGATCAATGAGAGCATACGTGCCAATTCCATAATTTGATACACTGCTACCTGCAATTTCAAGTTGAATCCAGATGGAATCGGGAGTATCTGAATTGTCAGTATTTAAATCAAAACTAAAGGAAGTATATGTTAGTGCTTCTGCGTCTAAATCTATACTACCTCCATAGCTTAATTGGTTTTCATAGAAGTAGTAAGCATAAATTGAAAAGATCATGTCTGGACCAACGGGATGAAACTGGTAGTAACCATGAATCGATGTATAAGCCTGGCTAACCGGAAAAGTAGAAGTCAGCACGGGTAGAATGGGAAAGCCAGCACTCTCCGCGATTTTCATCTGAATAGCGTAAGATCCCTCATAAGCAGTTGTAGATCTCGAAATCGTTATCCATGCCGAAGGTAAATTGTTGGTATTCCAACTTTGTGGTGTGTTCTCATCAATCCAGTTCTCAAATCCTGCATTCGGGATATCCTGTGCAAATTGTAACGATGATAAGATGAAAATTAAAGAAATAATCAAAGCAAATTTTTTCATGTTATATCTCCATATGTTATTAGTGAAGTATTTTAAATCTTAATAAACTCGACCCGTCTATTGTTTGCTTTTTCTTCGGGTGTTGAGTTGCCGTTAAAAGGTTTGGTCTCACCCCAGCCTTTCGTTTCCAAACGTGATTGATCTATCCCTGATTCAACAAGAGCGGTTTTAACCGCCACTGCACGTTCCTCAGATAATTTCTGGTTAAAAGATTCATCACCTTCACTATCTGTATGTCCTTCAATACTGAATTTCAAATCAGGGTGTTCTTTCATTAACTCAACAATTTCATTTATTGTCCCCATTGACTCGCCTTTTATAGCAGATTTATTTACATCAAATAAAATCCCGTGAGTGACAAATTTCCCCTCGGCAATAATTCTATCATATAATTTTTTGCCTCCTTCATTAACCTTGATATTTTTCAGAGCACTCATTTTAATATGCCGATCATCATAATGACCTCCGATAGAAAACATTTTAGGTTTGAAGCCAAGATTTGGTATGTTAAGCATCCGCTCTTGGTCCATATATAATTTCAGAGATCTCGTGTTGAATGAAATTGCAATATGTTTCCATTTGGGCTGATAATTCTTTAATTCAGTTTTGCCGGATGTTGTTTTTCCACCAAACTGTCCCATTTTTACTTGATCCCATTTAATCTCAATTGGTGTGATAATTTTCTCCTCAATTTTAGCAGAGTTACCTATTCCATCATAAAATCTAATTTTGTAAATGTTTGGTCGTCTTGTACTTTCTTTTTCAAAAAACACATCGAATTCTATAGTAAAAACATCGGGCAGAAAATTCTTTTTATCCATTAAAGGAATGGTGATAGAGTTAGTGTGGCTAAGATGAATAACATTCTCACCACCCAGGGAAGCCACCTCTGCGCTTCCACTAATTAAGTCCCAGCGGGAAGGAAATTCACCACTTTCTTCTCCCGTAAGATTATCTTCAAAAATTACTTTATCCCCGGCGACAAAATCATATTTGGACCAGATTTTTAATTCCTGGTTTTCTCCTTGTTCAACTGAAGATTGTTCTGCTTTAGATTCGTTAGTAGAGTTTTCTACTGACTTACTCTTTTCATCTTTTTTTTTATCTTCCTCTTTACTGCCGTTTTTAACAGCATCTACAGTTTCATCAATACCTTTATCAATAGTCTTGTCTATTTCACTTTCGGCCTTTTTTTCAATCTTCTTTTTTATTTTCTCCCCAAAATCAAATTGTGCAGAAGTGAAAGATGAAATTGAGACAATGAAAAAAGATGTTAATATTATACTTAGTGATTTCATATTAGTTCTTTTTATTTATATCCCTATTTTGCCGCCTGCGCGAAACTGGATGTTTGTATAATTGCTTATTAGCTGAAATGTGCCGCTGAAGTCTAAAGAAACGTTTGGACTTACAGGCAGTTCGTAGCCTGCACCAATGGCAAAAGTAAATTCGGAGGAGCTTGCGCTAAAAGAGCCGCCACCGAAACTATATCCAGCCACATTGATAGAGGGAGTTTCTGTACTTGTTGAAAAAAAGTTTAGGCCTATCTGACCGATACCATAAACACCACCTGTCGGCATAAAGAAATACTTTACTCCTAAAAGTACCGGCACCGAACTGAAACTAACGTAATCTGATTCTGTGCTATAGGATATATATCCAATTTGTCCAACTCCGATAAGCTGCGGCATAAATTTTAATTCAAAAGCTGCCGTACCACCAATACCTAAATTTGCGGCGTCGCCGAAACTTCCCATCGGTAAAGAAACAACCAATCCGGCACCGACTGCCATTTTGCTTTGTGCATTTGAAGATCCAAAAGAAAAAAGAAGCACAATAAGAATAGTGATGAAGGTTTTCATAAATATTACTCCTGTTTTTAGTTAATAATAATGTGAGATTTTCTTATCATAATTTTTGTTAAACCAACACTTATGAATAAATCATTTGTATTGCATATCATTTACTTATAAAATAACTCCAGTATTCCCGTGAACAGAAAGGCTATCAATATTCCAATGAAAACGGCGATCACTATTATCAGACTAGTAACCCGCTTTTCCCGTTTTTGTATTTGTTCAACTGTACTTTCCACGCCTTTTTTCTTTTCCATTAATTAAAATTTCTTTAAAGGATTATTTACAGTGCAAACGTAAAATTCTAGGGAGATCCCGTCTATCTGATGTGTTGCAACATTTTGCTATTTTGTTTCAAAAAAGAGAAAATGGGATTGGGGGACTATTTTATCTATTAATTTTTGAAGGATATTCTGAAGGAAGGCAATTAAATTGTTTTGTAAATGCTCTTGTAAATTGTGACGGACTTGAAAAACCAATTTCGTACGCAATCTGCGTTACAGATAATTTCCCCTCAATGAGTAACTTCGCTGCGTGTTTAAGCTTCGTTAGTCTTACAAATTCACCCGGGGCCTGTCCCGTTATTGATAGAATCTTCCTGTGAAGCTGTGTACGGCTTACAAATAAATCCTTAGCTAATTGTTCTGTACCAAAATTTGTTTTATCCAGATTTTTTTCTATTAATTCTAAAGTCTTCTTAATGAATTCATCATCCGCATCACTAAGCCCATTGGTTTTGCTTAAGCTGTCAATATCTTTACTGTATTTTTCTCTTAATCGTTTCCTCTGTTCGAGAAGATTTTTAATTCGGGTAAACAACTCTCTTGAATCAAAAGGTTTGGTAAGATAATCATCGGCTCCCGTTTCCAAACCTTCGATTTTACTTTCTGAGGATGCTTTAGCTGTAAGAAGAATTACAGGTATGTCGCTTGTTTGCCACTCTGATTTAATTCTACGGCAAAACTCAATTCCATCCATCAATGGCATCATTACATCACTTATGATTAAATCGGGTAATGATCTTGTTGCTACCTTAATTCCTTCCTCGCCATTTAGTGCTTCGCAAATTGTAAAGTTATTTTCGAGCAGGCTTGATAAATATTTCCTGACATCATCAGAATCATCCACTATTAAGACTACGGGTTTATTACCTGAATCGCCCATCCCGGTTTGTTCGTAATCTTCGCTTACCGAAGGAATGAATTGAGTGTTTTCTGTTTTATTAATTTTTGTATCAGTAAAAAATGTCCCCGATTCAATTTTTATTTTCTCATCTTTACTCAGATAATTATCCTGCATCGGTATGTGCAGTATAAATTCGGTCCACTTTCCAGATTCACTTTCGACAAAGATCTCCCATTTATGTAAATCGACAAACTCCTTAACCAATGCCAACCCAATGCCCGAACCACCATAAGTACGCTGGGTTGAATCATCAACCTGAAAAAACCGATCAAAGATTTTATCGAGTTTGTCCTTGGCAATACCAACTCCATTATCTGAGATTTTTATTTCTGCAATCTGCTTTCCTTGCTGTAGTAATTGTTTTACCTCAACTGTTACATTGCCGCCTACCGGAGTAAATTTAACTGCATTTGAAAGAAGATTATTAATAATCTTTTCAAATTTATCTCTATCAATCCAAGAAATTATAGATTCCGAATCCCTTTCAAACTTTAAAGATATACTCTTTTGTTTAGTTAATGACTCAAACGAAGAAACAAGACCTTTCAATATGTTAATAATATTTTCTTGTTTTGCTCTTAAGGGGATCGCTGCTTTCTCCAACTGGGATAGTTCGAGTAGCTGATCAATTAGCTCTTTAAGCCTGTTACTATTTCTTTCAATCATAGCAACACTTTCAGAGTAATCGTTGCTACCTCTTCCTATTTTCAATTGTTCAAGAGGACCTTTTATAAGCATAAGAGGGGTTCTAAACTCATGCGAAAGATTTGCAAAAAATCTTGATTTGAGCTCTTCTAATTCAGATTTCTTTTTTACTTCAAATTCTCTTAATTTCAATTCGTTACGAAGTCTTGCCCTATTCAATTCAAAACGTCTTATTCCCAAAAGTCCCAAAAGGATTAAACCTAAATACAGTCCGTATGCCCATAATGTTCTCCACCATGGCGGATTCACAATAATCCTTAACGAGGTTACATTATTATTCCATACTCCGTCGGCATTTGTAGATTTTACTTTAAATATATATTTACCAGGGTCAAGATTAGTATATGTAACAAATCTTCTTGTTCCACTGTAAATCCAGTCATTACCAAATCCTTCTATCTTATATGCATATTGAATCGATTGGGATGAGTTATAATCCAATGCTGCAAACTCAAAAGAAAAAACATCCTGATTATGAGAAAGTGTAATTTCGTCTGAGTTGTAAATACTTTTTTTCAGCGGGGAATTTTTACCAATCTTAACAGATTTGTTAAAAATCTGAAAATCTGTTATAACCACATTCGGTTTATATGAAGAGAGCTTAATGTTTTTTGGATCAAAGATATTTAATCCTTTCGTACTCCCAAACAGCATTAAACTGCTATCGAGTTTTAATACAGATTCAGGATTCATCATGGTACCGTTTAATCCGTCTGCTGTAGAAAAATTTGTAAATGTTTCTTTTGTAACATCAAAGAACGAAATCCCAGACCCGGTACCGAGCCAGAGATTCCCGTTATTATCTTCAATTATACTATTCACAGAATTATCAGGTAAGCCATCTTTTACTGTATAAAAATGATTTTCGACTTTAATATCATAAATACCTGAACCGCCCTTATTATTTTTGACATCAAACCTGTTTAACCCATCGCTTGTACCGATCCATAGAATTGTTTCCAGGTTGTTAGTATCTTTAACATTGCTCGCCTCGCAAATCGAAAAAATATTATTACTATTAAGGCTGTATTCATTATTTGTTGTTTGC
>CAZUOC010000029.1:0-10736 GCA_964622335.1 uncultured Ignavibacteriaceae bacterium | reverse complement strand
CCGCAATTAGTCTTGGATTTTTCTTTAATTGCTTTGTAAGAAGCATAGCAGCATTTGAGGAAAGGTCGCCATGAGTTTCGTTCTTCGGAACATCAAAGACAAGGTTTATTCCTTTAAGATATCCCAATCTTCCGGAAGCTTCTTCAAAAAGGGATTTTAGGTATTGTTTCAAACTTTATTCTTTATTTTTTTTAAACACATCAGTCATTCTGAACGAAGTGAAGAATCTCTTAGATTCTTCGTCCCGCTAAGGCGGAACTCAGAATGACAATTCATTTTATTATACAAAATTACGAAATTTATCATTGTTCTCTTTATTGAGTATATGCAGAAAAATCAGAACTAATATTGAACACCTACGGTGTTCTGTAAATCTTGGATGATACTCTTTCTACAAACGTTGAATCCCTAAAGGGATTCTTAAAAATCTTGTTTGCGGGATAAATGTTTGCAATACAAATAACCCTGCAAAATTAAAGAGCTCATCGGGGTTCAACTATGGGAATAGTGGTTAAGGCGAAACTATTTATTTTTTTGTTACTCTCGTTTTTCTAACTGTCTTTTTCTCTTTTACCGGTGCCACTTTTTTCAAAGCAGGATCTTCAACTTCGATAACAGGTGCATCACCCCAGAGTTTTTCAAGGCTGTAAAACTCTCTCATATCTTTTTTAAAGACATGAACTACAACATCGACATAATCAATAAGAACCCAATTTAAGGATCTGTAGCCTTCCTTATGCCAGCTTTTTAGTCCGCCGTCCCTCAATGATTTATCAATTTCATCTGCAATAGCTTTTACCTGTGTATCGGAGTCCGCAGAACATATCACAAAATAATCCGCAAAAGAAGCGACTTCCTTCAGATCAAGTATTCTTACGTCGTATCCTTTTTTGTTAAAAATTAATTCCGCTATATTTTTTGCAAGTTCAATTGATTCCAAAAGTACCTCTTAATTTTTAAATGGTTTTAAATGGTTAAAATCTCTCCCGATTATCAATGATACATCGAGAAAGTAATCATTATTTATTTGTTGTATTACATTTTGGGGGTTTATGCCGAGTGCCTCGGCAACTTTAAGAGCATTTATTTTTTTCCCTGTCCTGTCAACAACAAGAGTATTATCAATATCAAAAGATCTATAATTCCCGATTTGTACAACATCAAAATTATTTTGTCTCAAGTAGCTTGTAATCTTATCGGCAACTCCACCAATCCCGCATCCGTTAAGTACTTCAAGCTGAATTATTTTTGATGGCTTTGCCTCAGTTGTGTCATTGCCTGAACTTAATGCTTTAATTTTTGTGACGAGAGAATAAGACATAAAGATTATCAGCCCTGCTAGAAGAACGATAATTACATTCAAAAAAATATTTACAGTCTTGCCGGTTGGTTTCGTTGATTGTTTCTTGGACGGGTTTCTTTCCTTCACTTAACTTTGATTCCCCTGGGAACTAGGTTTTACAATCATTCAATACCCGATGTAAGGAGCATAAAATCCATACCTGTTGAACGAACTTCCATAAAAACTGTAAGGGTTGAGACCGTTTGGAATTCTATTATACTCAACGGATATGTCGAAGTCTTTCCACGGTCTGTAATTGATTGCTGCCCTTGTCAAATAAATTCCGTTAAGATTATTCTGAAAATCCTTGCTCAAGGTTGTATAGGGAGAATTAACAAAACTTACGTCTGTTTGCACATTCAGATTATCAGAAAAATTATAAAGCATGCTGTTTGTGTAAATGCTGAGTGCGAGTCCCTGGTTGCCAAAGGCAGAATAAGATAAATTGAATTGATGATGCATCTCGAAATTTTCAGGATTCAGGAACCCGAATAAATTATTATCGGAAGAATTAGAATGATTTAATATTCCGTCTTCTACTGTTGCTGTCGGGAATCCCGGATCTTTATATTGTGCAAAAACCGCCGCATAAAAGCCCAAAAACATAATCAATACTAACTTTTTCATAATTCATCCTTTGATTTGATTGGAATTTTAACGAAAACAATCCAGAAAATCAATGATAGAAAGTGAGGCTGTAGAAGATATGTGAAATAAACATCGGTTTTGGTCGAAACTATCTTAGAATTTTGACTAAAGTCTGTTAGAGGCGAGGAAAAGCAAACCCCGACCTGAAGGTCGGGGCTATTAAAAATAAATTTACTTTAAGGAGAACCTATCATCCGACTTGTGCTTCGAAGTTATCCAACATCAAGATTTCGGACAATGAATTTTAACGAAGGGGGAATCCTTCTTCATTTGACTATTTTTTTACAAATATGATTATTTCATAAGTATAAGTTTCTTAGTCTGAGTAAATCCTTCTCCTCTTAACGTATAAAAATAAACGCCGCTTGCTAAGTCTGAAGCATTGAAAGTTACCTGGTACCTGCCTGCCTGCTGATTCTTATCTATCAATGTTCTTACTTCCCTTCCGGCAGCATCATATACTTTTAAAGAGATCTTCCCTTCTCTCGATAACTCATACCTGATTGCAGTTGTCGGATTAAAAGGATTTGGATAATTCTGTGAAAGGCTAATTCCTTTGGGAAGTATTATCGCATTCACTGTTTCGGAATATTTAAAGTTACCATCGTAGTCAATTTGTTTTAACCTGTATTTAAAACTTGTTCCACCCATTGGATAATTATCAACAAATGAATATTGCTTTCGTTCAGTACTATTGCCGTTACCTTTTATAAAACCTATCTTTGTCCAGTTTGAATTTGTAGACCTTTCTATATCAAAACCGTAATTATTGGTTTCGGTTGCTGTTTCCCAATTTAAAATCACTTTTTCATTTTCAACTATTGAAGTAAAATTAGTAAGCTCAACAGGTATAGGAGATGTGGTTACAAAAACACTTCTGCCGTGAGTAAATGCAAACAATTTATTGGTTCCTGTTTGAAGTACCAACTTATCAACCGGGACATAACTTGCCATTCCTGTTGAGACATTCGCCCAATTAGTACCGCCGTTAGTTGTTTGGTATACACCTGTTTCTGTTCCTATATATAAAGTTTGTGAATCATTTGGATCTATAACCAAAGAATGAACAGGTACATCCGGTAAATCTCCAGAAATATCATTCCAATTGGTACCCTGGTTTGAAGAATATAAAACATGCTTTTTAGTCGTATCGTTATTATTATAACCAGAATAACAAGCATAAATGTGCTGTTTGCTATTTAAGTCAACAACTATTCTTCTAACATAAGCACCGTTATTATTTACAGGAGTAATATCATTCCACGTATCGCTTGAACCTGTTACACTTGTACATTTAAAAATCATTCCATCCGTCGTTCCTGCAAACCCAAGGTAAGGAGATGAACTGTTTACAACTGTCACGGCACTTACCTTATAGCTGGATGATAATGTGTTACTTGATTGTGTCCAACTACCTGCACTATTAGTAGTTATCCAAATCTTATCTGATCCTGCAATTAAAACAGAAGAGTTTTCCGGGTTTAAATCAAAGGGAGCAATGAATAAGCAAAGGCTACTATTCTTAGCATCGGTTAACCCACTAATTGCATCACTAAAAATACTCCCATCGGTTGTCTTACTTATTTCAAGATAAACATATTCCTCGTAAGCAACTAATGAATTTGTTTGATCAACCGCAGCATACCCACCGTCTCCACCAACCACTTCAGTCCAATCAGTACCTGTGCCATTATATTTCAAATGCCCGTTATCCTGGGTACCGCCATAAAATACACTTCCCGAAGGATAAACAGCACCATCATAAAATTGAGTGATTTCTAAACCATTATTTAAAGCTGTCCAGTCTGTTCCACCATTAGTTGTTTTATATATTCCACCATCGTCTCCATTATAAACAACATTTGAAGTAGAAGGATCAAATGCAATAGCATGATGATCGGCATGAACTACCGGAGTTCCATAGTATGAATGCCAATAAGTTAAATGTGACCAGCTGGAACCACCATCAGTGGATTTCATCATATCAACACCACCGACATATAAATTATTTGAATTATATGGATCAACTGCAATAACATTATCATACCACCCCTGGCTACTTAAATAAGACAGGTTCCCCGTTGATGTAATATTGCCGGGTTTTGTTAAAGCTCCCCAGTTATCTCCTGCGTCTGTAGACTTATAAATTCCATTTAAACCTGCATCTCCCCCGGATGTGTAATCTGTTGAATGGAAAACTGCATAGATAGTATTTGTATTGCTGGGATCCTGAGCAAGAGCTATTCGCTGAAATCCTGATGAGGGTAATCCGCTCGTTACTTGATTCCAGTTAGTGCCGCCGTTAGTTGTTTTAAATATACCACCACTTTTGGTAGCAAATAAAATAATTGAAGAGCTTATAGGCACAACATCACAGCCATTATAATAATTAGTAGAAGTACTGTTTATCTTTGTCCAGCTGGAACCTCCATCAGTGGATTCATAAAGTCCACCACTTGTATAATAACCTCCTACACCGTGTTTGTAGTTATATGATTTTGTTACGGCATATATATTTCCACTGGGATCAAAAGCTAATTTCAAAATATTTTTGAAGTTCCATATATTGGCACCTGTAGTGCTTGAGAGCAGTGTCCAGGAATCACCAAAATCTGTCGATTTATAAATTCCCCCACCATATACCGCATCACTGTTTCCCCATGCTTCTCCTGTACCGGCATAAACAATATCACCATTGTTAGCCATACTGCCGAATGCAATTTGATCTTCTCCATCAGTTTTGGGCGACCAGGAAGATCCTCCGTCGGTTGATTTCCATATACCTCCGGAAACTGCACCAATTAAAATAGTATTAGCATCAGTAGGTCTAATTAAAATTGATCTTATTCTACCACCAATATTGCCGGGACCAACAGGAGTCCAGGAAATTGTATTTGCATCGCCAGCTTTCCGTAATAAAAATTTCTTTGTATAAGTAATTGCTCTCAGGCGCGCCAGTGGATCAAGATATGTTTTCTTTCCTTTCAGCAGATCATATCTAAATCTGGTAGCCCCATAAGGATCATCTCTTTCCCCCTGGATCGGTTCCTTGATTTGATTTTTGGTAGGGATTACATTCTCAAAAAATCCTTCGGAGTATAAAAGAACAATAAAAGGAAGAAAAATTAAAAGTAAAAATAATTTTTTCATATTGTTCTCCTTTTAATATTTTTATTAATGAAATTTAAATTTTTAACAGCACTTCTAAATACCTTAGAAACATCTTAAAGTAGGATATCCGGATGCTATTTCTTATTTGGATTTTGATAAGTTTACTTTTGTATAGATTACAATATCTTCTTAGATATCTGAATGGGACTTCTCTAAAAAATCACCACTTAAAGTTTATTATATAGTAAATACCGCTACAGATTTAAGGACCACATCTTTACCTTCTTTAAAATAGCACAATAAATAACACGAAAAAACAAAAAAATTGTTTTCTTAATAATTACATAATTGATGAGTTTACTGGAAAAAGACGGGCTAGAACAGAAAAAAAATGATCCGAGATTCTTTTGATAGTCTTGACTTATTAAAAATCTTTAATATATTTATAGCACAAAAAATGAAAACAAATACTGAGTCATATCGTAATATCGCCGTTCCAAATTATTTTTGGTGGTGGTTTAGTATCTTCTGCAAAATGACTCAGTGATATTGAGAAAGTATCAGAATTTAAAAACCCTTCTCAGAACACTGGGAAGGGTTTTTTTTTGAAATTTCATCTCATAACTAATTGGTAAAATAAATAGCCCCGACTTTTAAATCGGGAAAAACATAGCAAGACACATTTGGGCTTTAGCCACAATTTATTGGTAAATTTTTAACTAAAGTCATTATTAGGGAGTTAAACTAATCCCCGACATAAATGTCGGGACTAAAAATAAAATTTATGAACATAGAACAATTTAAAGAGCTTGCTAAAGAATACAGTTTAATCCCTGTTTATGAAATCATAACTGCGGATTTGCTTACTCCCGTACTTGCTTATCTTAAAATAAGAAAGATGAGTAAATACAATTTCCTTCTTGAGTCTGTTGAGGGCACGGCAATTTTGGCTAGATATTCTTTTATTGGTTCAGAACCGGAAAAAGTTTTTTCAAACAAAGGATTTCAGTTAAAAGAAATTCTTAACGGACATTCAAATGAAAATGAGATTTCTGTTTTCGAATATCTTAGAAAAGAAATTATAAGGTATAAACAGGCAAGACCTGATGAGTTACCTGATTTTACCGGCGGACTTGTGGGATTTCTAGGATATGAAAATATATCGCTTGTGGAAAAAGTTATAAAATTCAGCTCACAACCTTTTAACTCACCTGATTCAATTTTCGGTATATATAAAACAATCCTCGCTTTCGATCATTACAAACATCAAATAATCTTAATATCTAATGCAGATCTCACTGAAAATAAAAATATTGAAGCTACTTATCATCAGGCAAAAAATGAAATAAAGAAACTCAAAGACAGATTGAGACAGCCTGTTCAATATTTATCTGATTTTAAACTTTCACAGAAAGTAACACACGATTTCGACTCTGATGAATTTTGTAAGCAAGTCGAGGCGGGAAAAATAAATATTGTTGAAGGTGATATATTTCAGATCGTTCTATCAAAAAGATTTTCAGCACAATACAAAGGCGATTTACTAAATGTTTACCGTGCATTAAGAATAATTAATCCATCGCCGTATATGTATTATCTTGAGTTTGGAGATGAAATGAAAATTGCCGGTACTTCTCCTGAAGATTTGCTAAAAGTAAAAAACAGGAAAGCAACAGTTTTACCAATAGCCGGTACAAGAAGAAGAGGGAAAAATTATGAAGAAGATAAGAAACTTGAACAAGATCTTATAAATGATCCTAAAGAACTTGCAGAACATACGATGTTGCTCGATCTTGGAAGAAATGATCTTGGCAGAGTTTGCGAATATGGAACCGTAAAAGTTACAGAGAAGATGAAAATACAAAGATACTCTCACGTAATGCACATTGTATCTAAAGTTGAAGGCAAGCTTGCAAAAGATAAAGATTCCGTTGATGCTTTAATGTCGTGTTTTCCTGCTGGTACAGTTACCGGTGCGCCAAAGATACGTGCAATCCAATTAATTAATGATTATGAAAATCTTGAAAGGAATGTTTACGCAGGTTCAGTTGGCTATTTTGATTTTTCTGGAAACCTGGATATGTGTATAGCAATCAGAACTTTGTTTGCTAAGAACAATACTGCTTACTGGCAGGCAGGTGCGGGTATCGTTGCAGACAGTAAACCCGAATTAGAAACAAAAGAAATAAAAAATAAATCAGCAGTAATGATAAATGCATTAAAATATGCAGAGGTTATAGATGAAGATACTGGTAATTGATAATTACGATTCGTTCACATACAACCTCGTTCAGCTTCTTGGCAGATTTGACCAGGAACTCATCGTAAAAAGAAATGATGAAATTACTGAATCTGAGATTTCTGAACTAAAGCCGGACAAGATTTTAATATCTCCCGGACCGGGTAAACCGAAAGATTCCAAAATAAGCTTAACCGCTATTGAAAAATTCGGAAAGGATATTCCCTTACTAGGAGTTTGTCTTGGTCACCAGGCAATAGGAACAGTTTACGGAGGGAAAGTCGTCAAGGCTCCGATATTAATGCATGGAAAGACTTCATTAATAAAGCATGATGGCAAAAAAATATTCAATGGGCTTCCCCAGAAATTTGAAGCGACACGCTATCATTCATTAATAGTAGAAAGAGAAACGTTGCCGGATACGCTTGAAGTAACTGCAGAAACAAATGAAGGAACAATAATGGGAATCCGGCATAAGAGTTTTCCCGTCGAAGGAATTCAGTTTCATCCAGAATCTATATTAACAAATGAAGGTTATAACATAATTAAAAACTGGTTAGCATTATGAAAAATTACATTGAAAAACTTTTAGACAAAGAAGATTTAACTATTGAAGAGTCTTACGATGCTATGAACCGGATAATGAGCGGGAGTGTTGATAATTCTAATCTCGCAGGATTATTAATTGCTCTTAAAGCTAAGGGAGAAGCTCCAAGCGAAGTTGCAGGTTTTGCAAAAGCCATGAGAGATAATTGTATTAAAATAAATGTCCCTTTAGAAAACACAATTGATGTTTGCGGTACTGGAGGAGATGGTTCCGGAACATTTAACATTTCTACAGCAGTTTCTTTTGTAGTGGCAGGTGCCGGAGTTAAAGTTGCAAAACATGGGAACAGATCTATTTCGAGCAAATCCGGAAGTGCTGATGTACTCAACCAATTAGGAATAAATATCAACTTAACTAAAGTACAATCTGAAGAGGCTCTTGACAAAGTTGGAATGACCTTTTTGTTTGCGCCACTTTACCACCCCGCAATGAAACATGCCGGACAGGTTAGAAAAGAATTAGGGATTAAAACAGTTTTTAATATGCTCGGACCGTTAACAAATCCTGCGGGGGTAAAAAGACAATTGATTGGAACTTTTAGTCTTAAAGCAGCAGAAACAATGTGTGAAGCGACAAAATATTTAGATCAGGAAAAAGTGTGTTTTGTATGCAGCAACGATAAATTTGATGAGATTCATTTAGGTGAAGAAACTTCAGTGTTTGAATTTGATGGGAAAGAAAAATTACCTGTTTATAAAATTTCAAATGATACTTTCGGATTTCCCAAAACAATATTTGATGAAATAAAAGGTGACTCAGCAGAAAGGAATGCAGAGATAATTCTTGATGTTCTTGATAAGAAAAAGAAGAACTCAGCATATTACATAACAGTTGCAAATGCAGCAATGGGATTATATGCAGCAGGACATTCTGATGATCTTAAAAAATGTGCGGCAACAGCAGAAGAATCAATTACCAGCGGTTCTGCTTATTCAAAGTTAGAAGGGTTAAAGAATTTTAGTTCAAAATATGTATAGAGTTTAATAGCCACGACCTTTAGGTCGTTGGACAAATTCTAATACAGGAAATGGTTTTAGCCACAATTAAATTAATTTGGGCTAAAGCCGGAAATACTGTCAGTTTTTCATATTCCCCGACATTGGCAAAGCCATCCCTTCGGGAAAATGTCGGGACTATTATCTGAACAATTATTATTATATGAATATTCTTGAAGAAATAATCGAACACAAAAAAGAAGAAGTGAACAAACTCAAAAAGAAGTATTTGTTAAGCTCTTTTGAGGAAATGAATTTCTATGAAAGACCTTCTTTGAAACTCAGAGATTTTATTAATCCGAATTCATTAGGAATTATTGCTGAAATAAAAAAAGCAAGTCCTTCTAAAGGAACTATAAGAAACGATTTTAATCATATGAAGATTGCAGAAATTTATTTCAACGAAAATATTTCGGCTGTTTCTATATTAACTGATGAAGATTACTTCCAGGGCAATATTAACTATCTAAAAGATATCGCAGCAATAAAACGGAGTCCATTATTAAGAAAAGATTTTATAATCGATGAACACCAGGTTTACGAATCAAAAGCTTCGGGCGCAGATATTATTTTGCTGATAAGCGAAGTTCTATCAAAACAACAAATACAGGAATTGAGCATTGCAGCAAAAGAACTTGGACTGGATGTTTTGCTCGAACTTCATTCTAAAGAACAATTAGCAAAAATCAATTTTGGACTTAATTCTATTATTGGAATAAACAACAGGAACCTGGAAGATTTTTCTGTTAATCTTGAAACCACAAAACAAATCGCATCGAAAATTCCTGGGGATGTTATTGTTGTTTCAGAAAGTGGGATCAGTAAAAAGGATGATATTGATTTCCTAAAGAACACAAAGACAAAAGCAATTTTAGTCGGTGGACATTTAATGGCTTCTAAAGATATTAAAGGATCCTTTGGTGAATTAAAAGAATGGTGCAGCTTTGAAGGTTAAAATTTGTGGAATAACTAATATTGAAGATGCACTGCTTTGTGAGAGTCTCGGAGCCGATGCACTCGGCTTTATTTTTTACAAAGGAAGTAAAAGATTTGTAGAACCAGATGACGCAGGGAAAATAATCTCAGAACTTTCACCTTTTACATTAAAAGTAGGAGTTTTTCTTAATGAATCTTCTGAAGAAATAAACAAAACAGCAAAGGAAATAAAACTAAATGCTGTTCAATTGCACGGAAATGAAAACCCGGATATGACTTCTAAAATCAATCTACCTGCAATAAAAAGTTTCAGGATCAATGACGGATTTGACTTTTCAATATTAAAAGAATATGAAAATGTATCTTATCTTTTTGATACTTATTCTGAAAAAGAATATGGTGGGACGGGCAAAACTTTTAACTGGGAATTAATTCCGGATGAATTAAGAAGTAAAATAATTTTATCAGGCGGAATTTCTGTAAATAACATTGAAGAAATTTATAACAATATAAAACCTGCAGCGGTCGATTTATCTTCTTCATTGGAATCCAAACCCGGCAAAAAAGACAAAGAAAAAGTGAAAGAGTTTTTTAAAAAAATAAATAATCTAAGGAGCTAAATAAAAATGGTCATTATGATGAAATTAAATGCACCTAAAGAACATATTGAAGAAGTGATTAATAAAATTCACTCCAAAGGATGCAACCATCACGAAATTTGGGGAACTGAACAGCTTGCTATTGGAGTAACAGGTCAAACGGCTGCGTTGTCCGAAGAAGAGTTTTTAATTATGAATTCTGTTGAACAGGTTTACAGGGTTTCAAAACCGTATAAACTAGTAAGCCGCGAAGTAAAAT
>CAZUOC010000028.1:0-10751 GCA_964622335.1 uncultured Ignavibacteriaceae bacterium | reverse complement strand
CCACCGAGCCTATTAAAAATTTCTTCCACTTGCTGTTGTTTGTATTTTATTTGAGAATCGTATGATAAATCCTGCTGCTTGCAGCCTCCGCAAGTTCCGAAATATTTGCATCTAGCTTCAACTCTTTCCGGGGACGGAGAAATAATCTCAGTCGTTTTAGCTTCTGCAAATGATTTTTTAATCTTTACAAGTTTTACTTTTACTTTATCGCCGGGATAAGAATTTTGTATAAATATGACAAAGTTTTTTTCATTCCCACTTTCTCTATTTATTCTCGAGATTCCTTTTCCTTCGAAAGCGTAAGATTCTATTTCAAGTTCTAATAAATCTCCCTTTTTCATTATGCGGAGTCTCTCTTAAGTACCAGCATTTCGTATCCAATAAATTTATCACCACCAAGCTTTAAGTAAGCATTTGCTTCGTGGTTGTAAGTCTTTAATAATTTTTTCAAACTTCCTGATTCTTTTCCTGTAAATTCTTTTGATGATTCTTCAAGAACTCTTTTGCTCATTGAATAAAAATCTTTTAATGTTCCGGATAAATCCTCTTCGGCGATAATTTCAAATCCATTTGATAAAAAGTAATCTTTTAATTTATCTTTGAATAAAGGTAACAGATTGTTATTCTCCCAGATGTCTTTTACAAACTGCGGAGGATTTTGAGTAAGCCCGACAATTTCACTGACACAAAAATATCCCTCGGTTTTCAATATCCTTTTTATTTCTTTAATTATTTTAATTCTTCTCTTTGTTCCTGTTGAACCCTGGGCATAAACTATATCAAACTTTTCCGCTTTGAAGTCTGTATTATCATATTCCATCATCCGTACATTTATTTCTTTTTGCTCAGATAAAATAAATCTTGTCTGGAAAAGAGAATCTTCATCATCTGTTATAAGATAAACTTCTGCAGCTTCATTCTCCCGAAAAATTTCCGCTATCACTTCGCTGCTAGAGCCAATAATCAAAACAGATTTGTCTTTTACCTCAATTGTTTTTAGAAGAAACGAAATTTGCTTATCCGTTCCCGGGAGAAAAATTTTGCCGTTTGTCTTCAATTTTTAAGGTTTTTGTAAGGTTATAAAAATCAGGTTGTAAATTAGTTAAAAGTTAACTAAATACTTTCCAGTAAAGGCGAGATGTAATTAAGAATAAATTTATTAAGTTTCCCTCCGAGATTTTAAGGAGATTAGATATGAAGCTGGTCCGTATTATTTTAATTCCACTTTTTATATCCTTTGCCGCCTGCTCATCATTGGTTTTAAAACCAGTTAATTTTGCATGGCCTATCGAATCGGTTTTGCGTGTTGATAATGACGGTTATGTAAAAGAAGAAAGATATACTTTGTCATTCAATGCAAAACTGCTTTTCTTCGAAGAAACGGGAGACTCTACTGCGTATTTAGACAGAGATGTCAGGATTATCCGGGATACTAAAGGCTATTATTTTGTAACATCAAGAAACTTTAAAAATGTTTATGTCTTTGAAGGTATAGACGGGGAAATGAAACTTGATAACAAAATTGAAATTTCTATGAAAGAAGGAATGAGCAATCCTGCTTTTAACCAGAGAATGCCTTACATAGAACTGGTTGATAATGGGAAAAAGACATTGCTATCGAATGAAGGAATAGAGAACGAGGATAAAAATGAAAAATAAAATATTAATAATAGGCTTAGCATTTATAATTTTATCCGGCTTAGCTCCTGCAATTTATTCACAATCTGATTATAATATTGTCCAAGGCTTTAAGCAAAAATATAATCAGATAGAAGAAGACATTAAGACCCCGCAATCGCTTGATGATCTTGATGCGATTTATGATCGAATTAATTCTTTAAGAGATGAGTTTGCTTCGCACCGCGAATTGCTTGACAAAAGTTTATACCCGGATGATTTCAATAAATCTTTTAATAAGCTGATGAACATGTACAATACCAGGAGAAATGATTTTACTCAGATAGATGTTTTGCAAACACAGGTTACCAGCTTGCAGGAACAGCTTGATTCTCTAAACCGACATAATGCAGATTTGCTTAACCGCGTGCAGGTTCTTGAAGATCAAAATAAGACCGATAAATCCCATCTGGCTCAGCTTGAAAAAACTATAGGTGAACTTCGGGTATCGCTGCAAAAAAGAGATGATATGGTTATGAATATGGTTGATTCTTTATTGCCTCAGCCAAACATCGGAAAAGCACTAAGTTTTCAGGAGCAGCAGGAAATTTATAATAAGCTGGAAAAAAATAATGTTCTTTATAACATTAAACGTTTGATAAGTGATAACATCAGGTTTATCGAAATTACAAAATTATATCCTGAAGATGTCGATGATATAAAAGAGCAGCAAGATGACTTTGCACGGCTGTGGAGAAGTATCGGTCCCAGGATGGTAGAAATTTATTCCGGAAAGGGAGATGCTAATTATCTTAAGGATATTGATGAATCATTTACACAGTGGAAAGAAACACTTGAGCGAGGAGTCTGGAAGTCAATTAATTCTGAATTTGCAAAGTATAACATTAAACTCAGCAAATTTTCTTCGGGAAAAGATTTTACACGCATTGCAACTTCTTTTATAAACGACGAAATAAAAAATGCTAATATTAAAAGTCACGATGAAACCATAATTACGTACAAAAATTTTGCAGACAGTGCCTGGTACGGAGATGTAAAACCAGAATGGGTTTCAAATCTTATAGATTATAAAATGTTGACTGAAGCTCAAAAAGATACAATTGAAAAGAAAATTTCCGAATGGAAGGAAATAGTTTCTCCGGCTAAAATGGATAATCTATTTATAATAATTGCAGTTATTGTAATAGCAATCATTTTGATCTTCTTCTTAAGGAAATATTTCGGTTCTAAACCAAAGACAGAACCCGAACAGGGATAATTTAATTGTCCCCTCTTTTTTAGAGGGGACAGCCTTTTCTAAATTGCCTTTCTTTATGCCTTCTGCTATTTTTGAAGTAATATTATACATGCATAAATCATTTCAGTTTCCGCCGTGCAGAAAGGATTTTGATGAAAAAGCTTACCCTTATTTTATTTTTGTTCCCTATATTATTAACAGCACAGAATAAAAGAGTACTTACCGTTCAGGATCTATGGGCGATGAAAAGAATAAATAGTTTTGATATTTCTCCCGATGGAAAAACAATAGTTTTTGCCGCAACTTCTTACAGCATTAAAGAAAATAAAGGAAACTCGGACATCTATCTCATTAATTCTGATGGAAGTAATCTTAGAAGCTTGAAAAATTCTGATAAGAATGAATCGAATCCGTACTTTGTTCTGAACCTGCCTACCGGTCAGGCAGGCTCAAACAAGATAAGTTATTTACTCGATGGACAAATCTGGATTTGCAATACTGATGGTACAAGCGACGAGAAACTTACTGATGTTTACACAAAAGTAACAAAATATAAATGGTCGCCTTCCGGTGATAAAATACTTTTTACTTCTTCAGTTTACCCCGAATGTGAAACGCAGGAATGCAACAAGCAGAAAGATGAAGAGAAAGATTCCAGCAAAGTTAAGGCGAGCATTTTTACAAAACTTATGTTCAGGCATTGGGATGAATGGAGAAATGGAAAAGTAAGCCAGTTATATTTATTTGATATTAAAGAAAAATCTTTTAAAGATGTAACATCAAATACAAAATATGATATCCCGCCGATTGCTTTGGGAAGTTCCAATGATTACAACTTTTCTCCGGATGGAAAGCAAATAGCATTTGCAATGAATACATCAGACTTTATTGCCACAAGCACAGATAATGATGTATTTATAATTAATTCGAATGAAATTGGGAAAACTTCTCCACAAAATATTTCAGAAAGTAAAGGAGATGATTGTCAACCAGTTTATTCTCCTAATGAGAAGTTTATTGCTTTTACTTCAATGAAAAGATCGGGATTTGAGTCCGACAAACAGGATTTGGTACTTTATGATAGAGAAAAGAAGACACTGAAACCTTTAACAAATAATTTTGACCTTTCAGTTGGAGAATTCATATGGTCGAATGATTCAAAAACTATTTATTTCATTGCTGAGACAGAAATATATAATTCAATTTATAAGATTGATGTAAGTAGTTCTGAAATAAAACTTGTTTTGAAAAAGAATGTTAATTCTCATATTCAGCTTTCAAAGGATAATAAAACCCTTTTTTTTCTGAAACAGAAATCAACTCAGCCGGATGAAATATTTTCTCTTGGCACCGAGAGAAAAAATTCTCCCAAGCAAATTACTTCCTTAAATAAAGATATTCTGGCTAAAATTGAATTTGAACCACTCGAAACTTTTTGGTGCGAAGGGGCAAACGGCGACAGCGTTCAATCTATTTTAATAAAACCTCCCTTCTTCGATCCAAATAAAAAATACCCATTGATGTTTTTGATTCATGGTGGTCCACAGGGACACTGGGATGACGATTTTCATTATAGATGGAATACCCAATTATTTGCGTCAAAGGGTTATGTGGTTGTTGCACCTAATCCAAGAGGCAGCACAGGATATGGACAAAAATTCACAGATGAAATTTCTCTTGATTGGGGAGGGAAAGTTTATACTGATTTAATGAATGCCTGCGATTATGCTCTTACAAATTTTAATTATATAGATCCTAAGAATACATTTGCATCCGGCGCATCTTACGGCGGCTATATGATTAATTGGATTGAAGGACACACGGATAGATTTAATGCTTTAGTCAGCCACGATGGAGTTTTCAATCTTGAAAGTGAATATGGAACAACTGAGGAGCTCTGGTTTCCCGAATGGGAGTTTGGAGGGACACCCTGGCAGAATCGGCAGTTATATCAAAAATGGTCGCCGCACATGTATATTCATAATGCAAAAACCCCGATGTTGATTGTTGAAGGAGCCCAGGATTTTCGTGTGCCAGAAGAACAGGCATTTCAGCTTTTTACTTCTTTACAGAGATTGGGAGTGGAAAGTAAGCTTTTATATTTTCCCGATGAAAGTCATTGGGTAACCAAACCGCAAAACTCGGTTCTTTGGTGGAATACTATTTTTGATTGGTTTGATAAACATAAAAAACCGGAGTAATTATGAAAGAAAAATTTGAAGAAGAAGATTTAAATATTAATGGTTTTGATGATCTTACAGAGCTCGATTTTGGTGGAGAGAATGAAAAGGAAAATACAGAAAAAGTCGAGTTTGTTGAAAGTAACATCTGGACAAAACTTGAAGCCGTTGGAAAGAAAATTTCCTTTGCAAAAGATATTCTTGCACTTGTAAATTATATGCGTGATCCTCTCGTTTCCTGGCACCGCAAAGCTATTGTTGTTACAGCACTTATTTATTTTATTTCTCCGATAGATACGATTCCTGATCTTACACCTCTATTCGGATATCTAGATGATCTCGGTGTAATTACTGCGCTGTTAAAATTTCTAGGCAGTGAATTAATACCTTATTACAATCCCGGATATCGCGAATAATTTCATAAATATTTTTAATGAAAGCATCTAAATGAATTATAAAATTGATAAGAGCGAAATAATATACAGAGGGAAGGTATTTGATCTACAGGTTGATGAAATTACTTATAACAGCGGAAATAAGGGTATCCGGGAAATTGCTATACATGCAGGGGGTGCGGTTGTTCTTCCCTTAAAAGACGATGGAAAGATTATAATGGTCAGACAGTTCAGGTATCCTTTCAACAAGTTTATGCTTGAACTTCCTGCAGGAAAACTGGATAAAGGGGAAGACCCTTTTAATTGTGCTTACCGGGAATTGGAGGAAGAGACAGGTTACAAATCAGATAATATTATTAAGCTTGGAGCAATTTGTACAACTCCCGGTTTTTGTTCAGAGATTCTTCATTTGTATTTAGCAAGGGATTTAGTTACCGGCAAACATAATCGTGAAGAGGGTGAAGCAGGAATGGAAGTTTTTGAATTTTCCATAGAAGAATTAGAAACAAAAATAAGGAACGGGGAAATTACCGATGCAAAAACAATTTGTGCATTTCACCTTGCGAAAAACTATTTTAATCAATAATCAAATTTTGTTTTATCATTCAATCAGTAATTCATACAGTCATTCATCTCTTAATTTGTTGAATGATTGAATGATATATAATTTTATTAAACATTTAGATTATGTTAAAAACACTTCACGTTAAAGATTACGCACTTATAGAAAGAGTCGATGTGGAATTCGATACCGGGCTGAATATAATAACCGGTGAAACAGGAGCTGGAAAAACCATACTTATTGATGCCTTAAGCTTGCTGCTGGGGGAAAGAGCTTCAACTGAGATTGTAAGAAAAGGTGCAGACAAATCAATCGTGGAGGGGATTTTTAATGTTAAAGGGAATAAAAAAGTAGAATCTCTTCTTCAGCAAAATGAAATAGATTTTTCTCCGGAACTTATTATCCGTAGAGAAATTTCTCTTAAAGGTTCAAACCGATGCTTCGTAAATGATACTCCGGTTCAGTTATCTTTTATTAAAGAACTTGGAGATATTCTTATAGATTTACACGGTCAGCATGAACATCAATCATTATTAAGAACAGAAACCCACATTGAATATCTCGATAGCTGCGGTGATACCGAAGATCTTTTAAGAACATATAAATGGCTCTACAAATCATTAAATAATCTCACCGATGGACAAAAAAAGCTTAAAGAAAAAGAAGCATCTTTAACAGAAAAAAAAGATTTGTACGAATTCCAGATCAAAGAGATTGACGCTGTTTCACCTGAGATAGATGAAGAAGATACGCTGGAAAATCAATTAACCGTTTTAGAAAATTCAGAAAGACTTCAACAACTTACTTCAGAACTTTACGAGGGCTTGTATGAATCTGAAGCTTCTGTTTATGATTCGTTGATGAAAATGAAGAATGGAATAGATGAGCTTGTAAAAATTGACAAGACTTTTAATGATGCTAATAAAGAGTATGAGTCAGCCGTAGCAATTATAAGTGAGATAGCGAGTACATTACGATCCTACAACAGTAAAATAGAGATTGATCCTAAAAAATTAACTGAAATAAGAGAGAGAATAGGTTCAATTTATCTATTAAAGAAAAAATATGGGGGTTCCGTAAAAGCTGTTCTTGAATATAGAAAAAAAATTGGCGAGGAATTTTCTATTGCAAAAAATTACTCCAGCAAAATTTCAGAGCTTGAGTCTAAAATAAAAACCGTAAGAGAAAACTGTGGTTTGGCAGCGGAAAAACTTTCTGTAAAAAGAAAAGAGATCGCTAAAAAAATAAAAAAGGATATTATTGAACTACTTAAACAAGTTGGTATTCCAAATTCCAAATTTGAAGTTGATGTTTCTAATTTACCTGGCGATAATTCCGATGATTTTATTTTAGTGAAAGGGAAAGCATATAAATTTAATTCTTCCGGTTATGATAACGTGCAATTTTTTATTTCAACAAATCTCGGTGAAGATGTTAAGCCATTAGCGAAAGTAGCTTCAGGTGGGGAAATTTCGAGGGTTATGCTTTCATTAAAAACAGTTCTTGCAAAAACAGATAAACTTCCTTTATTAATCTTCGATGAAATTGATACAGGCGTAAGCGGGCATATTGCACAAAAAGTAGGGCAGACTCTTAAACTACTTGCTTTTCGTCATCAGGTAATTGCGATAACACATCTACCGCAAATATCTGCTTTAGCGGATCAGCATTATGCGGTTGAAAAAACTGAAATAAATAAACGTGTTACAAGCATGATAAGAAAATTAAATAATGCAGAACGAATTAAAGAAGTAGCAAAACTCATGAGTGGTGAAAACATAACAGAGGCAAGCATTAAAGGCGCTAAAGAATTAATGGGGCTGGATTAAACTTACTTTCTATAGTCATTTTTATCTATCTATTATTCCTGGTATTGTTTTGATACACTGAATTTAATGTATTATCCGGCGAAAATAATTCGCCGACTTCAGCATAATAATTGTTGCATAATAAGATTTTAATTCACAAATTCAATGAGCCGAAAATTAACATTAATTCTTAGTGAGGATTACATGAAAAAAATTCTTCTTTTTTTGGTTATTTCGCTCTTCCTGTCGGCACCTGTTTTCTCCCAGGTTGAAGATAGATTCAGTTTTCTTAATGAATCTGAAATAACCGATTATGCAAAACCCTTTGGTACTTCCCTCGGGATGGCATTTAATTCAGCTTCTTATCATACGGCAAAAGTTGCGGATTTCTTTGGATTTTCAATTGGTTTTAAGGGAATGATGATACTTATTCCTGATGACCAAAAAACCTTCACCCCTTCAATAGAAGGATATAATGTTGATCACCCTGCGCAGACAATTTACGGAAACAATCAAAGCACATCTTATTATGGTCCAAATGGTTATAAGATTTATCCCCCCGGAATTGACCGGTCATGGGTACCTGCAGTATTACCTCAGATTTCAGCAAGTTTTATGGGTAGCGAAGTTATGATTCGTTATTTGCCCAGTATTTCATTAGGCGATGAAGAAGATTTGAGCATGTTTGGTATTGGTTTGAAACATAATATAAGTCGTTATATTCCTCTTTCTCCTGTCGATATATCGGTACAGTTCTTGTACAATAGCCTTAAAATTACCGGTGTAATGGACATAACTGCATACGCCTTCAATGCACACGCAAGTAAATCTTTTGGTTTACTAACTGTTTATGGCGGGTTGCAGTACGAATCAAGCACCTTTGATCTTGATTATACTTTTACTGATCCGAGTGATCCCTCTCCTACAAAATCAGGACAGGAAATAAAAGTAAGCATAGATGGAGATAATAATTTCAGAGCAACTATTGGTACATCGGTAAAGCTGGCTGTTATAGTGTTGAACGTTGATTATAGCCTCGGAGTTCAATCGGTACTTTGCGGCGGCTTAACATTTGAATTTTAATAGGAGAAAAGAGAATGAAAAAATTTATTAAATCATCATTACTATTGTTTACAATACTCATTGCTTTTGCAATGAGCGGTTGTGATGCTCTACAAAACTTTTTGTTTGATTTGCCGATATCTTTTCATGTTGAAGCAAGTGGAACAACCAATCCTTCTGGTTCAAAAAGTTATTGCCTTACTGATAATCAACAATATCAAGATTATGCAGATAAGATAAATAGTATAACTTATACAGATGCTTATTTCGTAACACGTGAGGTAAGTCCCGAGACAATTAGCGGTACTCTTACATTTCAACTATTGGACGGTAATAATAACATTATTCTTACGTATAATGATAATAATATTACTCCCGCTGATCATGATAGTACAAATGCCTATCATTTATCATTGGACCAATTTCAGATTGATGATATAGACGCTTCACTTGCTGGTGGGAACACTTGCTTTACAGGTATTTACAGCATTGCAGTAACTTCAGGAGGTAGCCAGAATAATAATATAAAGGTTGATATTGAAGTTCTATTTACAATGGATACTAGTTTATAAATCTTTATCCTAAGAATTAAATCCTTACGGAGTTTACTTCGTAAGGATTTTTTATTTTAAAAAGATCATTAATAATCAAATAATTATAAATTTTTTAGTTTCTTTTTGTATCTTAGATGTATTATCGTAGTATAAAACAAAAAGAAATTTTTTGAAAAATTCTGCATTATATATTCACATTCCTTTCTGCGATCATAAATGTATTTATTGTGATTTCTATTCAATCATTACGAAAGACAATATCCCATCTTTTTTAAGTTCATTACAGAAAGAAATAGATTACTATTCTAATCTTTATTCAAAAGATCGCTACTTTACAACAATTTACTTTGGCGGGGGAACTCCCTCGCTTATGGAATCATGGTATATCTCGGAAATAATTGATTACATCTATAAAAACTTTTCAATATCTAAAAATCCTGAGATAACTCTGGAAACAAATCCCGGAACTGTAAACCCCAAAAAACTTAAGGAATTTTTTACGGCAGGAATAAATAGACTAAGTATTGGAATCCAGTCTTTTGATGAAAATGATTTAAGATTTTTAACGAGAATACATGATAAAACAACAGCAATAGACACAATACACAATGCAGTAAAAGCAGGATTTGAAAACATAAGTGCTGATCTGATCTTTAACCTTCCCGGACAAACAAAAGCCAAATGGCTTGATAACTTAAAGGCAGTAGTTGGATTGCCGGTAAAACATATCTCAGCGTACAGCTTAATTCTTGAAAGAGGAACTATCCTTAATAAAATGGTTTTAGATGGAAAAGTTAAAATTGAGGGTGAAGATTATGATGCCGAATTATATGAACTCACAATAGATTTTTTAAATTCACACGGATTTACTCAGTATGAAGTTTCAAATTTCTCCAAAGAAGGTTATGAATGTATCCACAACAAAGCTTACTGGGAATATAGAGATTATCTGAGTTTTGGTCCTTCTGCACATTCATTTGTTGACGGAAAAAGATGGTGGAATTTCTCAAGCTTAAAAAGATATATAAGTGAAATAGAAATAAATAATTTTGCTGTCGCAGGTTCGGAAGTAGTTACAAAAGAACAATTCTTTGATGAATATATTATGCTTGCTTTAAGAAGCAGTGGAATAAATATAAATGAATTACAGTTTAGATTCGGAAATGCATGGCTGGAGAAAAAATCAAATTATTTTTCAGAACTTCAGCAGCATAATCTTTTAACAATTAATAAAGATAATATAAGGTTAACTAAAAACGGTTATGCGGTTTGCGATGAAATTTTATCAAACATACTTTAAGGAATGATGCTTAAG
>CAZUOC010000027.1:0-10868 GCA_964622335.1 uncultured Ignavibacteriaceae bacterium | reverse complement strand
CTCTTTCAACAATAAACAAATATAAAGTCTTATTACTATTATTAGTTATTTTTAGCTGGTCATTCATACTATTAACAGAAAGAGCACCCTCAATTGGAACTATAGGATTAGAACACGATATAAAAATGAGTAGTAATAAAACAAAATAACAGCCTGTCTTACTTCTCATTATTTTTCTCCACGATTCTAAAAACATTTGAATATAGATATTTATCCTGCAACATTTTATTACTTCCTTTTTCCATCAAATCGAAATAAAGACGATACTCACCAATGATGTTATTAACTTTAATCCTATTTGTAAAAATTGTAATCAGAGAAGTGAATTCTTCATTCGCTTTTAATTCTGTCGGCTGCACAAACGACGGAATAAAAGTATAAAAGATCGGGAAATAAACCTCTTCCCAAGCATCCCCGATTTTCTTTTCAAGAATGAAGAAAGGCTCAGCGTATCCATCATTAACAATTACGATATCCTTGGAGAGATCGTTCTTAAAAGTTATCTCAATCTTCAATTCGCCTGCATGCTTGTAAGTCGATTTATCAGATGTTATTTCAATTTCTCTTTCTGACTCAAAAGGATCGGCAACCGAACCATTGATGTTAACAGGGAAAAGAGAAACAGCTAAATTTTTATTCATATTAATCTCAATAATTATTTGGTTTTAATCATCCTGTCACTTTAAATTATAAACAAACGAAATCTGTTGAGTAACAAGAGGAATATCATCTACTGTAAGCGCGCCATTTGGTGCAATTAAAAAATCAGCTTCGTTTCTCATAGCGTCTGCAGCTGGCCAAACAAAATTATTTTCAGATCCCACAATTCCGTTGCCAAGAATTACCTGTAAAGAATAAAGGATTTGAAAACCGGAAATATTTATTGTTAGCCCTCCGCATAAAGTTGTTTCAAGCCAGTTTTCATAGACTGCCCTGCTGGTATTCAGAATGTTATCATTTTGTTTAAGGTAATAATTATTAAAATAAAGCTGTATACCTAGTCTGTAATCTAACCAACTAACATCTGTATGTGTGTAAATGCCTCCCCTGATAATATGATTATAGAAATCAAAGAAATTTTCTACTGTCTTAAATGATGACGGAAATTCAGAATTATCAATACCTGCATCAGCCCAGGTATAGCTTGTTATGGGTTCATAAATATATTCCAAACCAAGTGTTGTCCTTTTACCTGATTCTGCTACACCAAAACCAATATTATACGCAGTAGAACTCCCCGGGTCACGCGGTATGTTTGCAAGTGCATAGTTTGGAATTTTGGGATGCTCTTTCCAGTTTACTGTAAATATCCCCCCGATTTTTACTTCATCACTAATTGAATTATTATATTTTGTATGAATAACCCAACCTTTACTTTCATCTTTATTATATTCGGTTCGATATCCTATGATCCGACTTTCCCAGAACCAGTATGGTGAATTATAAGTAACCTCGTGAGACGATTTAAAAGTTGTTCTGGCAATAACAAATTCCACTTGTTCCCGCCCCGAAGGTTCTCCGACAAAACCGAGCTTATAATCGAGAGATCTTCCATACTGTTTTATATCGTAACTTCCGGGATACAATAAATTAACACCGTCTATAGCACGCAGTTCGCTCCACGATACACTACCGGCTACAGAAAGTTTCAACTCAGGAATATATGTTCCTATTAATCCGAAGAGATATACATTATTGCCAACGTCACTCTTTGTATTGCTATTCAACCCATAATAGGGAATAGATCGTTCGGACGAATATGATTGATAGCTTATTATTCCCCCAGTAAAGAAATTATTCTTTTTCAGATAAAGCCCAAACGGCATAGAATTAATTGCAGTCCCCATATATTTAGCCGACCCTGAACTTGTATAAACTTCTCTACCATCTTCATTACTCCAGGTATTACGAGTAGGCGAGAAAAAAAACTCCAACTCGCCAAGTTTGGACGCTTTAGCAGGATTTACCAATGGATCAGTTAAAGGATCATCATATGCAACAGATAAATTTCCCATTCCTCTCGACAGAGATGGATAAAAATCAGTTTGATTGCCTGCCACAAGTGGAACAGTTCGTAAATTTATTTCCTGGGAATAAATTGACGTTATAAATATCAAACTGAAAAGAAGAATTGTTAATATCTTGTTTTTCATTTTATAACTTTTCTTAGTTTATCAAGATTGTTCATTAGGATTGCGGATTAATTATTTTCCCCATAAAGAGAATGCAACCAGAATTCTCTTCTCTTATAAGAAAAATGAAGGGTCCATTCACCTTCATATAAAATATGTTACTTGGACCTTCGGATGTTGTACCGACTCCGATTGAAGTAACTGCTGCTGCTTCCGTTCCCTCCTCATCAACTTTGACAAAAGTCTTATGTAAAACTTTATCAATAAATAAAGGATTAGGACCTTTATACATATTTGTAAAATCTGCTGCATAAGGAATAAATGCTTTTCCCATGCCCAGTGCAATCAGATAATCATTCAATTCTGATTTATACTCAATTTTAAATTTAGGCAACCATAATGTTCCTTTGTGTTGCGTTAAGCCGGATATCCACATATTTAAGCTTTCCTCGCCTATTCCATCTGCAAATTGATCTACATCCAAACCTTCTCTTGGTAAAATAACTACCATACTGAAATTACCATCGCCATAAGGAAGTTCAACTGCCTGCAGATTATTATCTGAGTAATAATTAAAATCATTTGTCTGCACCATCATTTCTGTATTAATAATTCCCCCATTTATGAGATTAAAGTTTTCTAAATCTGTTTTGTCTTTATCGAATTCATACTTCCAGGTGCCTTTGAAGTAAATTGCATTTATCAGGAACATAACAGCATCACTATTAATTGAATCAATTATTTTTTCAATCTTATTATTGGTATTTTGTTTTACCCAGTTGTTAATCATTTCTACCGAAGCCGGGTCACTAAAATCCAACCCGCTCACTAAAGCATTAAAGTATTTTATACTTAAATTGAAGAAGCTCTGCTCGAAAGTCATATCCTTTTTATACCAAATTGAATTTGCTGACTGGAATATTACTTTGGAATCGGAATTGTATAAAGTTTCAATTAGCGTTTTATATGAATTATTAATCTCATCATTTGTGAGTCCTGAGAATTGCAACGTTGTTCGCATTGCATCGTAAGTTTCCCCGTTAGCCCCATTCATCGTCATTCCCAAAGCCAATGAAACACTTAAAGGAGAAATAAAAACATTTACCTCTTTATCGGTTTGATTAATCTTATTAAACAGGTCCAATCCAAATTTGTTTGAAGAAGAAACAACTTTCTTCTCGGCTGGTGTTAATTCAGGTTGGTCGTTACTTGTCGACACTATCTTTTCGCAGCTAAGAAATAAAAATGAGAAAAGGATTGTAATGGGAAGAAGGGGGAAATTTTTCACGGTACGCTCCTCTTTTTTTTCCGGTATGGCAAACCCTGTACCGTCTTATAGAAAGAGAAATGCCTTTTAACTGGTGTTTTTGCTAATTTTTATTTATAAAAAAGAAAGAATTGTTATCAGATTTTTGAAGGGTTATAGAATTTTTGATAGAGAATTAAAAATGTGTGGGAACTTGATGAATCAAGCTTCTGCAGTAATATTATTCCAAATCTCTTTTATCTTGCTCATCAATTTATCAAGCTCAACATCAAACCGTTCGCCTGTTTTCCTGATTTTTACTTCAACCCGGTTTGTTTTGAGTTTCCTGTCACCGACTATAATTTGCACAGGAATTCCGAGAAGATCTGCATCGTTGAACTTTACTCCTGCTTGTGCATCTATCCTATCATCGAACAGAACTTCATAACTTTTACCTGCCTCGCCGCCAGGCGGGCTGACAAGATTATTATAGATTTCTTCACAAGCTTTGGCAACTGCTTCATTTTTCAAATTCAATCCCAGCAAATGAATATGAAAAGGTGCGAGTGTTGCACCCCATATAATTCCTTTGTCATCATGTTGCTGTTCAATAAAGCAAGCCATTACTCTATCGACACCAATACCGTAACTTCCCATAATTATACGATGTTCTTCTCCTTTTTCATCGAGGAACATTGCACCCATTGATTGCGAATACTTTGTCCCGAGCTTAAAAATATGACCAAGCTCTATTGCTGTAAAAACCTGGAGTGGAGAATCGCATCTCGGGCAAGGTTCTCCTGATTGAACTCTTCTTAAATCGGCATACTCAATACTTTTTGCATCACGCGATAAATTAATTCCGCCAAAGTGATAATCTGTTTTGTTTGCACCGCTGTAAAGATTATTTGCATCCTTTAATCTTAAGTCTGCAATAATTCTTCCTTCGAAACCAACTGGACCAATTGATCCTGCTTCCGCTCCTGTAAACTGAACAAGCTCTTCAGGATGTGCAGGTCTTATGGCACCACCAAGATACTTTTCCAGCTTAGATTCATTCACTTCTTCATTGCCGAGCATCAAAATTAAAATGGATTTTCCCTCGTGAACATAAATCCTCGACTTTGCACATTGTGTTTCTTTTATTTTCAGAAATTCACAAAGCTCATCGATTGATCTCACATTTGGTGTATGAATTTCTTTCAGCTTCTCACTCTTTTCTTCTCTTCCCCTCGGGGCAACTCCTGCCTTGCCGGCAGGCAGGTTTGATTCCGCAACTTCAAGGTTTGCAGCGTAACCGCACTTCTCGCAATGAGCGACAGTATCTTCTCCCGCATCAGATTTAACCATAAACTCTTCCGAGCCGCTTCCGCCCATTGCGCCGCTCGATGCACCGACAACAAAATATTTTAATCCGCACCTGTCGAAAATTTTTCTATATGCCTGGTCGTGAAGCTGATAAGATTTATCAAGTCCTTCTGGTGAAATATCAAAGGAATAAGCATCCTTCATTAAGAACTGTCTGCCTCTTATAACACCGCTTCTCGGTCTCGGTTCATTCCTGAACTTGGTTTGTATCTGGTACCAGATCTGGGGAAAGTCTTTATAAGATTTTAAAACATTCCTTGCATGGAAAGTCATTATTTCTTCGTGAGTTGGCGCAAGCACATACTCCCTGTTTTTAACATGAAAAAGAATATCGCCGAATGCTTCAACACGCCCGGTTTCTTCCCAAATTTCTTTCGGATTAAGAGCGGGCAGATGAAATTCCTGTCCGCCGATTGCATTCATCTCTTCTCTTATTATTTGGCTAATTTTCCTCATAACCCGATAACCGATTGGAAGAAAAGAATAAATTCCTGCAGACACCATACGGATCATTCCTGAACGAAGCATAAGAATATGACTCATTACTGTTGCATCGCTCGGGGTTTCTTTAAGAGTTGGTATAAAGGATTTACTAAATCGCATAATATTCCGATAAAAGTGTAAAATGAGTTGTTAATTTAAAGATTTGGAGAGGGTTATCAAAGTTCTTCTTGTTGAACTAAAATGATTTACTTATAAAAATAAGGACAGTGAATCTGAGACCACCGATTGTTGGGAGTATGGGAAAAGAATATTGATGCAATCGCCTTCTATAAAAAAATGAGATCTCGGGAAGAGGGGAAGCATTCATTCCGAATGGGGGAAGAATTGCAGACTGACCTGATAATGAAAAAGTTTATCGACAAAAAAGTATTCTTTTATTCCAATTTAAACTTTTTCCTGTAACGGCGAACCTTTGCAACGTTGCCGCAGTCTTTCATATCGCACCATTGCCTGCTACCGTTCTTGCTTGAATCAAGAAAGAGCCAGCCGCAGTTATCTCCGGGACATTGCTTTATACGATTAAGCTTATCCGATAATAAAAGTTCCGCACCTGAAAGAGCTACCTGCCAAATCATGCTATCGGGTTCATCGGCTAATTCATAGTTCCAGGAGAATTTCCCGGAAGTATAAACCAGCTTTTGTTGCTCGCGCGCAGCAGAACATTCATTATTCAGCATTTCAATATCTTCCCTGGGAGGTACACAGTTTTTCGCAATACTGAGGAAAATTCTGTAAAGCGACTCCCGCAGTTTAATTGCCCTTTCAAATATCTTATTTGTCACCTTCCCCTTTTGACTAATGAGGGAAACCAGATTCCGGGTAGTTGCTTCATTCAGAATACCTACCGTTTTAGCCCAATCAACAAGATCTTCATAATTATTAATCTTGTCTTTTATAATCGTATAGTCATTACCAATCATATCAACTCTACCTCCAACAGAATTGATAAAATCGAGGCTTAATTGACCACCTCTAAATTTCCACTTTGAATTTGTGCTGTTTTCCATAAAACCATGCAAATAATGTAACCATCATAATTTACTTGACAGGTTACAATATTATTGTTACATTGTAACCGTCTTTTTAAAGATAGCTGGTTACAGAATAAAAATCAATTTTCTTAATAAAAACAATTGGAAATATTATGAAAACAAGAATTAATAACTATATTCGACAACTCAAACAACTGTATGAAGGGGGAAGCTGGCAGGGAGAAAGTTATTTAGAAAAATTAAAAGCAGTTGATGAGCAGGCTGCATTTGGCCAACCAGTTTCGGGTAATCATTCTGTAGCAGAGATTCTCTGGCATGTTATCTTTTGGAGAACCATTATTTTTAGACGTATCGGGGGTGAAATTGAATTCAGTGAAAAGACTAAAGAAGAACAGAATTTTCTCTCTCCGGAATCATTGATAAGAAAAGGATGGAATAACTTAGTTCATGAATTCAATCAAAGTCAAAAAGAATTAATAAATCTGTTGGAAACGCAAAGTGATGATTTCCTGGACAATAAATATCAAAACGACAACTTCGATTTCCTTATTGAAGGTATTATTCATCATGATGTTTATCACTTAGGACAAATCGGACTTGTAATTTCTATCCTGAAGAATAAATCTGAGAAAAACAAATAGTGTTTGTTACCATTGTTAATGAGGGGAAAATTTTAAAAATTTGTTGAGATAGTATTCTTGCCTTTATAAAAAATATACGTAATATTGCTAACAGGGTTTGACTAACATAACTTTATCAAACTCAAATCTAATAATAGGATGAAATGAATTTATTCATCGGACAAAAAGCAACTCGAAGCATTTTGTTAACTGCTGATCATGTAAAAACATTTGCTGAATTAAGCGGAGACTATAACCCATTGCACTTTGATGAGTCTTTTACAGCTAAAACAAAATTTAAAAAGCTGGTTGTCCAGGGCGGTTTAACCACCGGGCTTCTTCATGCACTTGTTGCTATGGATATGCCAGGACCGGGTACAGTTTTCCTTAGCCAGAATTGGAAATTCACTGCCCCGGTTTTTATTGGAGATACAATTACTGCCGAAGCAGAAATTGTCAGCATACATGAAACAAAGCCTGTTACCCAATTAAATGTTAAAGTCACAAGACAGGATGGTGTAACCGTTTTAGAAGGAGAAGCATGGTGTTATACTTTTTCTTGAGATAAATAAAACTATGAAAAGACTCGTTGACATAAAAAAACCCGAAGATATTTTTCCTGAATACAGGGAAACTCCAATCGGATTGCTGCTGGAATACCATAACCTGAACAGAGAACCTGATACTTACACGCAGGCAAAACTTTTAGTAGGAATGTGTATGGATAACAGGAAACATTTACATATTCCCGATAACTTTGCTTATATCATTCGTGCGGGCGGAGCAAACCTTAGATACAGCGAATTCAAAGTATCTTATGCAATTGCTGTCGGAAATGTTCAACACATTGCACTTATCGGACACAACAACTGCGGAATGGTAAACCTTGTTTCAAAGAAAGATCAGTTCATAAACGGCCTTGTAGAAAAAGCAGGTTGGGAAAGGGAGTGGGCAGAAGAACATTTTATGCACTTTTCACCTATGTTTGAGATTGGGAATGAAATTGATTTTGTATTAAGTGAAGCGAAACGGCTGCGGCTGAGATATCCCAAAATTATGATAGCACCATTGCTTTATAAAGTTGAAGATAACAGGCTCTATTTAATAAAAGAAAAATGAGAAAACATTTTTATCTTAAACAAACCTCAATAAGAAATTAATATTAGAAAAATCAACTATGCGAAATAAAATTTTTTATATAGTACTTTTTTTTTTCACCCTATTGGGAGTGAGCCACACACAAAACCGAAGTATTACATTTAATAATCCTGACATTTACTATGAAGGCAGAATAATATATAATGATTCCTCTGCTGTACTTTCCTGGCCTGGTTCTTCCATTACTATTTTGTTTAAAGGAACAAACATTTCTGCAATACTACAGGATGCAGATACAGCTAATTACTTTAATGTAATATTAGATGATAATAATATTTCTAAAATTCATACCGACACTGTTAAACAGATTTATTCACTGGTTTCGGGGCTACAGGATGGAGAACATAAAGTTCAATTATTTAAACGAACTGAATGGGATAAAGGAAAAACTTTCTTTTACGGGTTTCAAACTTCCAACAATACTATAATATTACCTCCACCTCGTGCCCCAAAAAGGAAAATCGAATTTTATGGAAATTCCATTACATGCGGTTATGCAATGGAAGATAGCAGCGGGAAAGACTCATGGGTTGGTTATTTTGAAAACAATTATCTTTCTTATGCCGCCATAACCGCAAGATATTTTAATGCACAATATTACTGCACCAGTAAAAGCGGTATAGGCATAATGATTAGCTGGTTTCCACTTATAATGCCTGAAATGTATGACCGTTTAGATCCCACAGATCCTACCTCCAAATGGGATTTCACAAAGTATACTCCGGATATAGTTGTGATTAATTTATTTCAAAATGATTCCTGGATAGTTAACATGCCGAATAACGAACAATTTAAATACAGATTCGGCACAAAAGCTCCTGATGAGAGTTTCATTATAAAATCATACAAAAATTTTGTGGCTTTAATCCGGAACAAATATTCTAAAGCATACATTATTTGTGCACTTGGTAATATGGATGCTACAAGGGAAGGTTCGCCGTGGCCGGGTTATGTTCAAAAGGCGGTTAATCAATTAAAGGATTCGAAAATATATACTCTCTTTTTTAAATACAAAAATACTGACGAGCATCCGAAAGTGAATGAGCAAAAAGCAATGGCAGACAGTCTTAAAAAATTTATTGAGAATAATTTTGGCTGGTAAGTTTTCGTATAAGTGATTTTATTGGTTTGTTGAATTTACAACTGATATTAAATACACAGAGTCATTGTGTCTTACAAGTTCATTGCAGGGAAAAGTAATCTTATCACCCTTAGTTGCGCTATAAACTGATGTTTCTTCAAGTGATATTTCACTTAATTTATGATTTACAACTCCGGATGTGGGACCGGTAATCATAATTTCATCACCAATTTTTAGTTTTCCCGTTTCAAGTTTTATATAAGCAATTTTAGAACGCTTATAATAATTAAGAACTTTCCCGATATATTCTTTTTTAGACGTCGCTTTACTTCCGTAAATATCTGCATAATCTTCTGACGAAGGTTTGCCAAAATAAAATCCTGTGGAAAAACCGCGGTTGTAAACTTTTTCCAATTCTTTTAAAAAATCTTTTTTTACTCCCTCTATTAATTTTTTCTCATAATAAAGGTCGATTGACTTTCTGTAAACTGATGTGACTCTTGCTGCATATTCGGGACTTCTTTTTCTTCCTTCTATTTTAAAGGAATTAATTCCAGCTTCAATTAGTTTATCAATAAACTCTATTGTGCAAAGATCTTTTGCTGATAAAACATAATCATCCCCGATCAGTATAGATTTATTTGTAGTAGAATCGTAAATCTCGAATTCCCTTCTGCAAGGTTGAATACATTCACCGCGATTCGCACTTTTGCCAAATAAATCGTGACTCATAAAACATCTACCGCTAACTGCTACGCACATTGCACCATGAATAAATGCTTCAATTTCAATATCCGTATTAGCCCGAATCTTTTTAATCTCTTCAAGAGAACACTCCCTTGCGAGAACTATTCTTACAGCTCCAATTGATTTATAAAATGCAGCACTTGCAGAATTAGAAATGGAAGCCTGAGTTGAAATACAAAAAGGAATTTCATTTTCTTTGCATTTCATAGCTACTGCCAAGTCCCAGCAAATAATTCTATCAACACCAAATTTTTTAGCCTCTGAGATTATCTCATCAACTTCTCTCTGTTCTTCTTCAAAGACGATTGTATTTAAAGTAAGATAAGTTTTTACATTATTTTTTTTACAAAAGGAAACGACTTCGGAAAGTTCATGAATTTTAAAATTAGCGGCTTTAGCACGCATATTTAATTTGTCAACGCCAAAGTAAACAGCGTCCGCACCTGCATTAACAACCGCAGATAGCATTGTCCAATCCCCGGCAGGACACATTAATTCGGGTTTATCGCTATTCTTTTTTATTTTCATACTCCAAATATAAGCAGAGTAAAGAATCCTTATTAAATATTTATAATTATTTATTAGCCGGGAACTCTATGGAATCTAAATTGCCCAAAAAATTTAAGTTCTACGATCTGATAATGGCGGCGTTTGTTACAATTCTCCTCTGCTCAAATATTATTGGCGCAGAAAAGGTTGTTTCGATTGCCGGATTTTCATTCGGAGCTGGGATTTTATTTTTCCCATTAAGCTATTTTTTTAATGATATACTTACGGAAGTTTACGGTTATGCAAGATCTAGAAAGGTGGTTTGGGCAGGATTCGCCGCTATGGGTTTTGCTTCACTTATGTCCTGGGTCGTTGTAACATTGCCTCCTGCACAAGGCTGGATTCACCAGGATGCATACGAAGTTGTATTTGGACAAACACCGAGAATAGTTATTGCTTCTTTACTGGCTTTTTCACTCCTCGCCGCCGCCTCTCTCGTCTCGATCGGCGACAGGCTCCGCGACCGGCTGA
>CAZUOC010000026.1:0-11291 GCA_964622335.1 uncultured Ignavibacteriaceae bacterium | reverse complement strand
CTAAACACGGCCAGCATAATGTTTACAATTGAAGTTGTTGTTGGAATAATAATTCCACTAAGAATGTTCTTATCCAAAAAGGTTTTGAGAACACCATCGTTACTTTTTACAGCATCAGCTCTTGTAATATTCGGTGTTCTTTTAAACAGGATCAACAACTTTGTTGTTGCCTACACACCTCCTTATTCATTCGGATCATATTTCCCTTCCGTTGGAGAAATATCAGTAACCGTAGGCTTTGTTGCTTTGCTGGTTCTTATATACAGAATTATTGTTTTGAATTTCCCGGTTATAAGTCAACCGGATAAGAAATTTGTTATCAGAACCAAATACACTATTAAAGGATAGAACTTTGTTTAATGAAATGAAAATTGCTCAATCAATTTCTAATGGATGTCATTCTGAATCTCAAAGGAATGAACCTGCCTACCGGCAGGCAGGGAATCTAAATCTTAGACTCTTCGCTCCGCTCAGAGGTATAAATACAATTATATATATAATCTGTGGCATATTTTTCACAAACTTTGTCTTTGCACAAACTCAAAGCAAGAATCATTCTTTACAAAATATTAATTGTAAAACATGCCATACTTGTGATGTACCGACAAAACAGAATCCTTGTTTGGTCGCTTGTCCGAGAAATGAAATGATTACAGTACATCAAACTGCGGAACAGGGACCGGACATTATTAAGATTGACAATCTTGCTAATAAATATCAGCCGGTAACTTTCTCGCATAAAATTCATGCACAGATGTCAGAAATGTCCGGAGGATGTGCAAACTGTCATCATTATAATACAAGTGGCCCTATCTTAGCTTGCGCTGATTGCCATAGCGCTGAAAGAAAAAGAGAAGATATAAGTAAACCTGATTTGCAGGCTGCATTTCACAGACTTTGTATTGACTGCCATAAAGAATGGAGTCACTCAACAGATTGTTACTCGTGCCATTTGAAAAAAGGCTCAGATAAAAATCTGGCAAATCAGATCAAAGCAAAGAATCATCCCGAGTTTAAAGAACCTGAAAAATTAGTTTATGAAACAGGTTATACTAAAGGTAAGATCGTAACATTCTTCCACAACGAGCACACAAAACTTTTTGGTGCAGATTGTATAAGCTGTCATCAGGATGACAATTGTACAAGATGCCACGATACTAAAAATGCTCAGGTTGTTTCATCAAACCTGCCTGAAAAAATTACGAAATCGGCATCACAGCATCATCAACCATGTTTTAAATGCCATGCAAATGATAAATGTACAAAATGCCATCTGGATAAACCTGCAGGCCCATTTGACCATAAAATGAGTACCGGCTGGGCTTTAAACAGGTTTCATGAAAAACTTGAATGTGCAAAATGTCATGGAACAAGCGGTAAATTTGCTAAACTAAATAACAATTGTATTTCCTGTCATAAAAATTTTGCTGTTGGCTCATTTGATCATAGTGTTACCGGTTTAAAATTTGATGAAACTCACATTGAACTCGATTGCGACAACTGCCATCTGGAGAATAATTTTTCTAATAAACCGGATTGTTCAAGCTGTCACGATGATAAGAGTTATCCTAAAGATAAACCGGGAAGCTTAGTTAAGGTTACGAAGAAATAGTTTAGAGATGACATCTTTTAAAAAGATGCCATCTCTTTGCACAAAATAGATAAAAGATGTTCAAAAAAATAGGTGTCAAATTAATCTGGGTCGTTGGTATAACTGCGGTTATAATTATCGCGATATTTTCTTTTTACAATGTTCGCTCACACAGCAATGCACTTTTAGCTGAGGTTGAAAGACACGCAAACCAGTTAAGTGAAACAGTGAAGCACAGTACGCGCTATGACATGCTTCTTAACCAGCGTGACGGGGTTCATACAATTATAAATACAATCGGGCAGCAGCCCGGAATACAGAACGTAAGAGTTCTTAATAAAGTCGGCGAAATTATTTATTCTTCGCACGAAGAAGACATTGGCAAAATGGTAGACAAAAAGGCCGAAAGCTGTTACGCCTGCCATACAGCTAACGAACCTCTCGAAAGATTGCAGATAAAAGAACGAACTCGAATTTTCAAACCTGATCCCGACTCTGCAAGGGTTATGGGAATAATAACCCCAATTTATAATGAACCCTCATGCTGGGAAGCTGACTGCCATGCTCATGAAAAAAATAAAACAGTTCTTGGAGTCCTTGATGTAACAATCTCCTTATCCGATGTTGATGAGCAAATTAAACAGGGAGAAATTGACACTGTTATTTTCGCTCTTAGTGCGGTTGTAGTATTTAGTTTATTGCTCTGGTTTGTTGTGAAGAAATGGGTTGATAAACCCATTAAAGAATTATTAAATGCTACTCACGAAGTCGGAACGGGAAATCTTAACTATACCATACAAGAAAAAAACGACGATGAATTTGGCTTGCTGGCAAAATCATTTAACAATATGACTCAAAAACTCTCCGAAGCAAGAATGCAGCTTTTTCAATCGGATAAAATGGCTTCACTTGGAAGACTTGCAGCAGGTGTAGCTCATGAAATAAATAATCCTTTAACTGGAGTTTTAACTTACAGTAGTTTTCTTTTAAAGAAAACACAGGATAACCATGATCTAAATGAAGACTTAAAAGTTATTGTAAGAGAGACAAAACGAAGCCGGGAAATTGTTAAAAGTCTTTTGGACTTTGCCAGGCAATCTGTTCCAAAGAAAAAACAGGTAAACATTAATGAAGTAATTGATAAAGCAATTACAGTAATTGAAAACCAGCTTTCGATAAATCACGTTCAACTGAAAAAGGATTTTGCAAAAGATTTACCACAAAGCACTCTCGATTCAAACCAGATGCAGCAGGTTTTTATTAATCTTTTAGTAAATGCTTCAGACGCAATCGGACCAAAAGGCGGATCAATAAATATTTCGACAAATTTATTAAAGCTTTCACCTTTCGGAATTACACATATTAAAAAAGCTACCTGTTCAAAACACCACGACCTTATGGACAGCGACGTTAAAATCGATGGCATGCCTTCAATAAAACTTAAAGTCTATTCAAACGGAATCTCGGATTTCATTTATCTCGATCCTGTTTACGGAAGGAATCATCATAAAATCGATATGGTTCTGACTTCCAAAAACTTAAGAGTAGTTTGTCCGCAGTGTGAAATCTCAGTAATAAATCCTGACAAAAAATGCCCTGAATGTAATTCTCCTGTTTATTCTCTGGAAGTTCCTTCACAAGGAAATATTGAAGGTTGTATATCCAAAAACTGCGATTGGCAAAAATGGGAGGTTGTGGATGCAGATGGACAAAAAGATTATCTCGAAATTAAAATTTCCGATACTGGCTGTGGAATTCCGAAAGAAAATCTTTCAAAAATTTTCGAGCCTTTCTACAGCACCAAAGGACAAAAAGGAACCGGACTTGGTCTTTCAGTTATCTGGGGAATTATCGATAACCATAACGGAACTATTAAAGTTGAAAGCGAATTGAACAAAGGAACAACTTTTATAATTCATCTTCCGGCAGGCAAAAGTTAATCATGAAAAAAGATTGGGACATATTGGTTGTTGATGATGAGCAGGTTGTAATCGATGCCGTTGCAAAAATCTGTTCCTCGGAAGGTTACACAGTTGATACTGCAATTGATGCAAAGAAAGCATTACAAAAGTTTGGTCACAACAACTACGCCTTAGTTATCTGCGACATAATGATGCCCGATATTGATGGCTTTGGATTTCTGGATGAACTTCATAACAGAAAAATTTCTTCTGCTGTTATTATGACTACAGGATTTTCAACCGTTGAGAATGCTGTTAAATCACTTTATACAGGCGCGATAGATTTTATTCCAAAACCATTTACTGCAGACGAATTAATTAATTCTGTTTTAAGAGGAATGAAATATATCCGGATACAAAGTTCTTTAAAAAGATATAGAAGAGATGATTCGGAAATACCTTATGTTCCCTGCCCCGCAAAATACTATAGGCTTGGTTATTCAAGTTGGGTCGCAGAAGAAAATACAGGCTCGGTTTTAATTGGCGCAACCGATTTATTTGTAAAAACAATAGAAAATATCGACGGAATAGAATTAATGCAAACTGATGAAGAAGTTGTACAGGGGAGTGCCTGCGCATTTATAATTGACAAAGATAGAAGGCATCCTTTGCTTTCGCCGGTAAGTGGAAGAATAATCGAATTAAATGAAGATATAGTGAAGAATAAAAGTCTAATAGAAAAAGATCCATACTTCGAAGGATGGTTTTACAGGTTGATTCCATCCGATAGTGAGTATGAACTAAAAAATTTAATTAATTGTAGTTCAGATAGAATGTAAAGTCGAGAACCTTCGGGGTTAGTGTTTTATAAACATTGAGTTAACCTCGAAGGTTAAAAAAACGGGAGAAAATAAAATGGCACTATTCATATTAGCCGTAATCATATTTATTATCGCTGATATAATGATCAGGAATGTAACTAAGAAAGTCGGCGAGAAAAAAGCACGCAAGGAACGTGAAGAAGTTCTTGCAGATAGTATAAGATTAGACTTCAGCAGTGAAGCCAAATCTTTAAAGCGAGCCGAAGTTAAAGATCCATTTGCTAAAATTTTATGTGTTGATGATGAAGAAGTAATTCTCGACAGCTTCAGGAAAATTTTAGTTGTAGATGGATACTCCGTTGATACAGTGACAAATGGAAAAGAAGCTCTCGGATTAATTCAATCTCATCATTACGATTTCCTTTTTACTGATCTGAAAATGCCTGAGATGGACGGCGTTGAAGTAACAAAATCTGTAAAACACTTAAGACCTGATATCGATGTTATAATTATAACCGGTTATGCTTCTGTTGAAACCGCAGTTGAAACTATGAAGTATGGCGCAATGGATTATGTTCAGAAACCATTTACTGATGATGAGCTTCTCGCTTTTGTTAAGAAGATTTTAATAAAGAGAAAAGACAGGATTCAAAAACAGTTAAAGCCGAAAGTGCATATCACTCATCTTGCAGATGCTAAAAGTTCTATGATGTGTGAATTTGCAATTCCGGGCGGCGTTTTTATTTCACCGGGGCATTGCTGGGTCAGTATGGAACAGGATGGAAATGTAAAAGTCGGGATAGATGATTTTGCAAAGAAGCTTATAGGTAAAATTGATTCTATAGAATTTCCAAATCTCGGTATGGTTGTAAAAAACGGGCAGGCACTGTTTACTGTTAAACAGGAAAATAAAACTATCACTTTCAATTCTCCTATAAGTGGAAAGGTAATCAAAATAAATAAGCCGCTTCAGTATGATATCGAATTGCTCAATGTTACACCTTATGATTCAAACTGGATCTGCACAATCGATGCTGAAGATCTCGATACTGAATTGAAAAATTTAAAGATCGGGAAAACCGCAGTTTCTTTATACCAGGATGATATCGAACATTTCATCGATCTCAGGAAGAAAACACTAAAGCCTATTAAAGAAGGTGAATATGAAAACAGTGAGATTTATATCGGTGAACTGGAAGGTCTCGATGAACCTAATTGGAACAGAGTAAGCATTGAATTATTTAAGAAGTAATTTACAATTACAATTTCTATATAAGTAATAGTTAAGTACTAATCTTGGCTGTGAGTAATATTATTCAAAAGAATATGTTACTATGAAAACAAAATTACCCATTATACTTTTTGCTTTTGGCGTAGTTTCACTGATTATTTCAATATTTCAATTTATTAATGGTAGCACTTTGGAAGCAGTACTAAGTTTAATATACTGCTCGGTGTTTCTTGTTGTTGGATTGATAAATAATTCTAAAAACAAAACTGGATAATAAAATGAAGAAAAAATATTTTAACATGTTTTTGCAATTATCTGCTTTCCTGCTTCCTATTTATTTTGTCTTTTATCCGGCTTTAAATGAAAATCCCCGGGATCCATTTACAAAATCTCTCTGGCGGTTCACTATTGTCGGATTTTGCTTATACGGAATATTAGCCGCAATAATATTTGTGATTTAATATCGGTTTAATAAAATATTTATTGTGAACATATGGAAAAGCGTTTGTTCTATTTATTTGCCATAGTTTTTTTTGTTGCCTTCACAGTAAATAAAGCCGGTCCTGACTTAAACAAATTAGAGTATTCCCACTATGATGTTCAATTAAAAATTATTCCGGACGAACAATTCATTAAAGTCTCAGGCAGCTTAAAGTACTTAATTAATGAGGATAGCCTGAATGAACTCTCCTTCAATCTCCACAAAAAAATGGTAATAAGTAATTTTAGTATCAATGGAGATACTTCTTATCAATTAGACACGAGCAATACGAATGTCAGATGGTTACCTAATGCGATACAAATAAAATATACAACAAAGAAGAAATTCCATAAGGGAGATATATTAAATATCGAGTTTTCATACGAAGGAAAAATAACAACTTGGCCCGATTGGAGTGCAAATGTCATTACTCCAGACTGGGTTGAAATGGGTTTATATTTTCCGTGGTATCCTTCTATCTACGGTCAGTTTACATATAAAGTATCAGTTGATATAGAACCGGGTTATAATGTTTTTGCCATTGGAAAATTTTCAGAGGAAAACAATAAGAAAGTTTTTGAAACTAATTTCCCCATATATGATTTTATAATTTGTGCATCAAAGGATTTAACTATCAGGGAAACAAAATTATTGGGACAATCTTTCAAGATTGTCAATAGTACTTTATCTGATGCAATTGTTGATTCGATTCAAACAGATATCGATAACATCTACAAATTATACAGCAACTGGTTTGGAAAAATTCAGGTTCACGATATGTGCCTGGTTATTTCCAAACGTGATAAAGGTGGCGGGTACTCAAGACCGGGTGGTCTTTTTCTTGGCGGATTGAGTAATTCAAGCTATTTGAATGAGAGAACAGACATTCTCCAATATGTGGCGCATGAAATTGCTCACTTCTGGTGGTATGGCGCCCCAAGCACCTGGGAGGACTGGTTAAACGAAAGCTTCGCCGAATATAGTGCAATGGACCTGATAAAAGAGCTGCGCGGTAATGAAGAGTTCAATGCAAAGTTAGAAATTAAAAAGAATGAAAGCAGTAATACACCACCTATCTGGGATATATCCAGAAATGATCCGAAAGCACAACAGGTGTTATACAGTAAAGGAGTTGTGTTGCTAAATGAGCTCGAAGAAAAAATCGGTAGGAACAAGTTTCTTGAATTATGCAGGATGAGAATCGATAAGAAAATCAATAATACATCAGACTTTTTAAATCTTATAAAAGAAACCCGGGAAAAAGAAATCGCTGATTGGTTTGAGCAATCTTTAAAAAATCGATAAAATATTTTTGAACTCAACATTTGGATTTAACTTTGGGCTTTTATTTAATGTCCCAAAGCAGTAAAATACCAACTTCAATTCAGTACAAAAAGCTCAAATGAAAAAGTCAATTATCTTAATAGTTCTGATTTTATCAATCAGCTTATTTCCCCAATCCAACTCTATGAAGACAGTTGATTATGTTGATCTGAAAAAGTATGTGGGATTGTGGTACGAGATTGCAAAAATACCGAACAGTTTCCAGGATCAATGTGTAAAAGGGACTACAGCAAAATATACTCTTAAAGAAGACGGCGAAATTTCAGTTGTTAATTCCTGTATTGATGATGATGGTGAGATTGATGATGCCGAAGGTGTTGCAAGAATTGTCGATAAAAATTCAAATGCAAAGCTTGAAGTAAGCTTTGTAAGCTTTCTTGGCTGGAGACCGTTCTGGGGAGATTACTGGATAATCGGGCTTGACGAAAATTATAAATGGGCTGTAGTTGGAACTCCCAGCAGAAAGTACGGCTGGGTTTTAAGCCGCACTCCCCAACTCGATAAACAAACAATGGACACAATTTTTCAAATCTTAAAAGACCAGGAATATAACCCGAAAGATTTTGAAATTAGTCCGCAATAATCCATTCCAATTTGTAATAGGAGAAATTTTTCTAAACAAAACATTACTTTCAGTTAAACTACACACTACTGTACAATAAAGTAGATCAACAGATTGTTTTATTGCAGGAGAATTCATCTTATATGATAGTTTAACATTTAATAGAACCAATTTTAATTACTAATTTTCATGGCACTTTAATTGATTTCTATCTAAGTCATTAAAAAATTCAGGGAGTTAGAAATGAAACAGTTAATATCAATTACAACCATAGTTCTATTCTTTTTTATAACCTTGCCGGCACAGGATAAAACTACAGAAGAAAAGGTCACTGTGAATAAAGAAACCGGCGATACAATACGCACTTCTTCCGTTGCAATTTCCGTGACTGAAGATATAACCCCCAGAAACGATCTGATTGTAATAAATCCGTTAAAGTTTTTGCTGTTCTACAATATATCTTATTTCCATAAGGTTTCGGAAAATGTTATAGTAGGTGGAGGATTCCAGGCTCCTACTATCTCAGGAATATCAGGAATAGGATTTAATGCTGAAGTAAGGTTCTATCCGAAAGGAAATAATATGCGCGGGTTTTACATAGCACCGAACTTTTCATATAATCATCTTTCTGCAGACGAAGTCTCAACTGATCCGGTATCTCTTGGAGTTCTTGTTGGGTGGCAATGGTTCCCGGGGGATCAGTTCGCTATAGGGCTTGGGATTGGAGTAGACCACTATTTCGGTTCAGTAAGCGACGAGCATGATGATTTCGGCAGATATGATGGCTTTGCTCCTGCTTTGCGCTTTGACATCGGTTTTGGTTGGTAAGCAAAAACATCTAACCCAATTTCTTAAAGGAATTGGGTTAGTGGAATATAAACTAAAAGATTTTAAAACTAGTCCACCATAATATGCTACTATTATAAAACTGTCGTCATATTGTCATCTAAAAGGGCTTTCCATAGCAAAGTAAATCCCCTATCTTTGTACTAAAACTTAAGACAAGGAAAATATGAAAATATCTTTAATTGCGGACAAAATAAAATCATTAAGACAGGAAAGAGCATGGTCGCAGGCTCAACTTGCCGAAATTGCCTCAATTAGTATTCGCACTGTCTCTCTTACAATACTTTTTGCCTATGCAATCGACGAAAATTTTAATGTAAGATAGAAGCCTGACACATTTACACTTTTGCCGGCATTCATCAAAATCTTATAATAAATCATTCTCCCCGAAATATCTTACCTCTAAAATTTATAACTTTACGAAATCAGGAAGAGATATATGATTGAAGATATTCAAAACTGGCTTGGTCAATACCCATTGTTGGAAAACAACATTAAATTCATAGGGGTTATTCTTATTGCAATCCTTGTTTATTTCATAGTAAAGAAGATTATTATCCGGAGTGTTAAGACATTTATAAAAAGGACAAAAACAAAAGTTGATGACCTTTTATTAAATGAGAAACTTCTAAAAAGAATTTCTGTAATTGCGCCACTAATTGTTCTCTACCAGTTTATTTATTTAATACCAGGTTCTGAAGGACTAATAAAACTAATTTTAGATTCTTTAATCGTTCTCTTGATCCTGCTGATACTTGGTTCTTTTATAACTGCCCTTAATGATGTGTTTGAACGTTCAGACAGATACCGGGATTACCCGATAAAGGGCTACCTGCAAATTGTAAAAATCATTCTATATATACTTGGGGTAATCGTTATTGCAGGAATTTTAACACGGCAGGAACCATGGGCGTTGGTCACAGGGCTGGGAGCCTTAACAGCAGTTATTATACTTATTTTCAAAGATACGATCCTCTCCTTTGTTGCAAGCATACAAATATCATCTTACGATCTTGTAAAAAAAGATGATTGGATTGAAGTTCCAAAATACGGCGCCGACGGTGATGTTATAGATATTGCACTTCATAGGGTGAAAGTACAAAACTGGGATAAAACTATAACTGTAATTCCCACTTATAAATTAATAGAGGAATCGTTCAAAAACTGGCGCGGGATGCAAATGGCAGGCGGACGACGCGTTAAACGATCCATTTATATTGATATAACCAGTATAAAGTTCTGCACTGAAGAGATGCTGGATAGGTTTGAAAAATTTCATCTGATAACTGACTATATTAAAAACAAAAGAATTGAAATTAAAAAGTACAATGAGTCATTAAAAGTTGATTTAACCGAACTGATAAATGGAAGGCGATTAACTAATCTTGGCACATTCAGGGCATATTTAAAAGCTTATTTAAGAAGCAGAGAAGATATCCATAACGGGTTAACATTTTTAGTCAGGCATCTCGATCCCAGCCCTAACGGTTTGCCCATTGAAATTTATGTTTTTGCAAACAAGACAGAATGGTCTGTTTACGAAGATATACAGGCTGAAATATTTGACCACATATTTGCTGCAATAAGCCAGTTTGATTTAAAAATATTCCAGCATCCAACAAGTTATGATGTAAAGAGTTTACAGGATAAATCTGTCCAAAATAGAAACTAACCTAATTCTTGTGAGGAACGGGGTTAGAAGAAACTTCTACTTCAGCATTTTCAATAAGAAGCGAATACTTATAACCTGCGCCAAAATCTTTATCAATAGAAACCGTACCTTCGGCAATAATTGTTTGTCCCACCTGCGCTGGATTTGTTGATGTAACAAGCAAATCATAACCATCTTTTCCGGCGGTGCCATCCTGGATGTGAATCCAGTTGCGGTTCATTATGCCTGTATTGTACTTTACAACTTTTCCTTTTACCTTAACTTTTTTTCCTGCAAGAGATTCTTTTTCATCAAACAATTTTGCAATAGTGTAACCATCTTTTAATGGTTCAATTTTTACATTTGCTTTTGCTGATTGAACATTCGGGTGAGACATTTTCCCATTTGCAGAATGCGGAGTCTTTGATATATCATCGACAAACAAAACTGAATCGAAAGTTTTGTTTAAAGTCTCACTGTGGAAATTTTTCATTTCCATACTTTTAGTAAAGTAAAGAACTTCCCCTTTTTCAACTTCCATTTGCGGGACAGCGATCCAGTATTCTTTATCCTTCTCTTCAACTTTTATATAAGTATAATTTGAAGCATTTGAGTGTTCAACAACTTCTACAACGTGAGTATTGGGATTATCTGCCCGCAGCTTTTCAATACCTTTATCTTTACTATCGCAAGCAGTAAACAAAAACATCATTGTTGCAAAAAACATTATTAAAGTCTTACTCATTTAAATTACCTTTCTGTAAAAAATCTAAACTAGTTTTAGTTAATATATAGAAGTGTGAAGCAAACTTCCTGATAAAATTTGGTACTTAGTTTGAAAGTAATATTGAAATAAATTAAGT
>CAZUOC010000025.1:0-11302 GCA_964622335.1 uncultured Ignavibacteriaceae bacterium | reverse complement strand
TTATCGGGACCTGTTGAAAGGGGAGATTATGAAACAATTGAAAAACACTTAAAAGCATTAAAGAAAAAAGAAAAAAAGGTTTATAAAAATTATATCATACAGTCATTAAATCTTCTTGAAGTTGTTAAAGAAAAAAATGGGAAGTTGAATAAAGGGCAGAAGAGAATAAGGAGTTTGTTGTTATCTTAAATCACCAAAATTTATGAGGGGGTTTAATAACACCAGTAGGATTTAAACTTGGAAAACACTGCCAACAGACTTTCTCGTGAAATTCTTTAGTATTCTTCCATTTTTCTACTACATCTGGTTGTTCTATGTAGTCTTGCTCTTTGAGCTTGTTTCTTTTCTCACTCCAATTAAAATCCCTTAAAGAATTTCCATGAATACCGTTTGTCCAATTGATTGCTAAAAGATTCTTCCGCAAGCTAAGTTTTAAAGGAACATTATATGGAACAACCCAACTTTCCATTGGATTTAATGAAGCCAAATAATTTCCAAACCTTTCTTCAACCTTTTTAGTTAAAGCACCCCCAGACCATTCTTGACTCTTTTCTAAGTTATAAGCTTCCACAATTGGCTTTCCTATATAAATTTCTTCCTTTTCATCCATAAAAGCTTCTCCATATGAAATTCCAACTCTCATTCTAGAATTTAGAGTGAGCATGTTCTCAAATATTAGCCAACCAACTATTTGTAATAACTGCCTACATACATCATCTTCATCTTTTCTTGTGTAGAGCAAAACTGTATCAGAAAACCATGCGACGCCTAGTTTCCTATGATTCCTTAAATCTTTGTAAGATACAGTTTCATCTGGGAAGGAATCTTTATGAACTGAATGTTTAAGCGACTTCTTAAAAAAATTTAGACCTACATTAAGAACCGTTTCTACATCGTTTCTTAATATTAATTTACTAAAGCCAAGTATATCACAAATAGCAACAAGATAATTCCCTTTCATTTTTCTACCTCGACTTTTGTCTAATCCCAAAGAAGTTTCATCTAAAAATAAAAAAATATGTTGTAATAATCCGGTGTTCTTTTTACCCACCTCTTAATCTCCTCTCCGCCTTCACTTCGTTACGGCGGACAAGCAAGGAGGAGACTTTCTTATAGGTTTTGTCTTTTTATTTGTAGTGTTGTCCTTTTCAAAAAAGGAAGTTGTCCCCTCCACTGGAGGGGACGAAGGGGTGGGTCTCTAACCTAAAACTGATTAACCCATAAAAAAGGTTTTGATATATATTGATAAGTAATAAGTTAAAACTGCAAACAAAGCTGATAAAGGCATTGTTAAAACCCACGCCCATAAAATATTTCTTGCAACTCCCCACCTTACGGCAGAAATGCTTCTGATAGAACCGACACCAATTATGGCTCCCGTTATTGTGTGAGTCGTGCTGACGGGAATACCAAGAAGCGATGCAATAGAAATTGTTAAACCTGAAGAAGTTTCCGCGCTGAAGCCGCCGAAAGGTGTAATCTTTGTAACTCTCATTCCAAGTGTTCTTATAACTTTCCATCCACCAATGAGTGTTCCAAAAGCAATAACAGAATAGCTGAGAATTATTACTTCGAAGGGAATATAAAAAGTATTCCCTAAAAGTCCGTTCGTAAAAAGTACCACTGCAATTATTCCAACAGTTTTTTGTGCGTCGTTTGAGCCGTGACTTAAACTGTAGAAAGCTGCAGAAACAAGCTGAAGCCTCCTGAAGTATTTGTCAACTTTATAAGGAGATTTATATCTTACTATCCACATGGTTATTATTGAAAAAAGTATCGAAACTAAGAAAGCAAGAATTGGTGCAACAAAAATAAAAATTATAATTTTTGTATAACCCGAAACAATAATTGAGCTAAACCCGGCTTTTGCAACTGCAGCTCCTCCATAACCTCCGATAATTGAATGAGAAACACTTATCGGCAATCCGTAATGAGTAGCTGTTGCAGTTAAAATAATAGCTCCTATTAATCCTGAAAAGATTACGAAGTTATCTACGATCGCAACATCAACAATTCCTTTCCCAATTGTGTTTGCAACGTTTACTCCAAAGAGAAATGCGGCAACAAAATTAAAAAATGCAGCCCACAAAACTGCCTGGAAAGGTGAAAGCACTCGTGTAGAAACTACAGTCGCAATAGAATTTGCAGCATCGTTCATTCCATTATAGAGATCGAAGATGAGTGCGAGGACAATGATTATAATTGCAAATGTCATTCAGCTTAATTGTTCTTAATGAAGATTGCGAGAATTATATTTGCTGCTGATTGACACTTATCACTGGTTTTTTCTAAGATATCGAGAATCTCTTTTTCCTTGATAAGCTTTATTGCGTCTTTTTCTTTTTCGAACAATTCTTTATTTGCCTGCTGGTAAATTCTGTCTGCTTCGGATTCAAGATCATTTACAGCTTTACATTCATTAATTCTTCTTGCTTTAATATCCTGTATCGCAATACCAAGCTCTTTTATCTGCTGAAGAATTATTGCAGAAATTTTATCTGTGTAATTAATCTTTTCTTTTATATTGAAAGTCTCAACCCTGTTTGTAGCTCCCAAAAGATTATCACTTATTGCAGAGAGCCTTTTAACAAGTCCGAAAATATCTTCCCTGTCAAACGGTGTTATGAATGTCTTATTTAGCCGCTTAATTATTTTTAAAGAAAGTTCATCACATCTTTGTTCAAGTGGCTTTATTTTTAAAAGCAGGTTTGGATCAATAAGATCGGAAGAGAAAAATTGGTTCGTATATTTTGCCATTTCAGAGATGTGTGTGATCATCTCCTTGAAATCATCAAAATACTTTTCTTCTTTCGGTATCAATTGCTTAAACATAACGTCCCCTCTAAATAATTTTTACTATTGTAATATAGTTTCTTTTTTTCTAACCTCGAAAGCCCTCTCTTAAAATTTAACCTCATTTTATTATATTTGAACCGGTTTATAAAATTTTTTTTTGGAGTGTACCATAGAAAAGAAGCTGAATAACCGTGCAGCGCTATTAGATAAAATTGTGTCTCTTGCCAAAAGAAGGGGTTTTGTTTTTCAATCGAGTGAAATTTACGGTGGGTTAAACGGATGTTGGGATTACGGTCCATTAGGTGTCGAGCTTCTCCGTAATATTAAAGAAGAATGGTGGAAAGCAATGACCTATCGTGACAATATCGAAGGACTCGATGCTTCAATTCTTATGCACCCAAAAGTTTGGGAAGCCTCAGGTCATGTTGAGAATTTTACTGATCCGATGGTGGATTGTAAACAATGCAAAGCCCGTTATAGAGTTGATGTCCTTGGAGAAATGATAAATGAGAAGAAAAGAATAAAAGCTCTTGAAGAATTAAAGAACTCGATTAGTAGTGATCCGGCATTAATCAAAAAATATGACCAGGCACTTTTAGCTGAAGATTCTTTTAGTGCAGTTATGGAAGATCCTGATCTTGGAGTCAGACTTTTGGAGGAAATTAATTGTCCTCAGTGCGGGAATAAAAATACTTTCACAACTGCACGTAAATTCAATTTAATGTTTAAAACATTTATCGGTCCGGTTGAAGACTCAAGTGCTGTAGTTTATTTAAGACCTGAAACTGCACAGGGAATTTATGTTAACTTTTTAAATGTGCAGAGCTCGGCAAGACAAAAGCTTCCTTTCGGTATTGCACAAATTGGAAAAGCATTTCGTAATGAAATTAATACAAAGAATTTTCTTTTCCGTACACGCGAATTTGAACAGATGGAAATGCAGTTCTTCATAAAACCTGTAGATGATAAAAAATGGTATGACTACTGGAAAGCAGAAAGACTTCAGTGGTTTAAAAATCTTGGGATGACAGAAAGCAAGCTGCGATACCACGATCATCCAAAAGAAAAATTAGCTCATTATGCAAAGGATGCAACAGATATTGAATATGAATTCCCTTTCGGCTGGGGCGAGATTGAAGGAATACACAACAGGACAAATTTTGATTTGACGAGGCATGAACAATTCTCCGGTAAATCATTAAAATATTTTGATGAAGAATCGAAAGAAAAATTTATTCCTTTTATAATAGAAACTTCTGCCGGAGCCAGCAGATCATTTATGGCTTTCTTAGTTGATTCTTATTATGAAGAAGAAGTAAAAGGCGAGATGCGATCTGTACTAAAATTTCATCCGAGACTTGCACCTATTAAAGCTGCAATTCTTCCTTTGGTTAACAAAGATGGAATGCCAGAGATATCGAGAGATATAGAGAAAGATTTAAGAAAAAATTTCAATGTATTTTATGATGATAAAGGTGCCATTGGAAGAAGATACAGAAGACAGGATGAGGCAGGCACACCTTATTGTGTTACTGTCGATACTCAAACACTCACAGATAAAACAGTAACTATAAGAGAACGTGACTCTATGGAACAGGTGAGAATTCCGATTGATGGAATATCAAAATATATGAATGACAAACTTAAGCTTTAATTAATGTGCGCATTATTGGTTTGAATAGAGCTTTGTTATCATATTAATTTAACAAGAGAAATTTAATTCCTTACAAAGAAAAGAAGGAAAAAAATGACACAAAAAAATTTTAAGCAGCTTTTGTTCAGTTTAATGTTTCTTATAGCTTCATACACTTTTATGGGGGGCGATTGTAATTCAAATAATAATAATGACATCACCGCTCCTACTACAAATACAGTAGCTCCTCCTGCATCTTTTACCTTTAACGTTGATGCTGTGGCTGGTGGAGACGCAAGCGTTACTTTTAACTGGACGGATTCTCCTGATGAAAACAATAGTAACTTTAAAGGATATAGAATTATTACCGCCGAAGTAGATAGCAATGGCAATATAACTTCGGTTCTTCAGGAAGCTTCGCGGATTAAAAATTTAACTTATTCCATAGATCCGTTGGAAAGAGGCAGAAGATATAAGACGTATCTTTGTTCAGAACTTGAAGACGGTACGATGAGCGACTCTCTTGAAACAGAAATTTACGCTGCTGTTTTTTATAACACTGATGGAGTAATTGATTCTTATGTCCCTAACAGTTCTACAATGAGTGGTTTTGGATGGAATATTTCAACTGGTGCTGGAACTCCATATTCTTATACACAGGGAAATGCTTCTTCCATTGATCTCCATATGGAAGAAACTCATGACGCACCTTATTTTTATACTCCTAATGCTTTCGGTGGAAGTTTTAAGTTAACAAGAATGAAACTTATTGGCTCAGGTCAATCAGGTTTTGATGAAACAAATTTACATGATGCTGATGAAACAATTTTGCTTGCTGAAAATGATAATGTTTATTTACTTAAAACCGAAGAAAATTATTACGTAAAGATATGGATAAAAAGTGTTGAGCCTCCAAGTTTAACTCAGGATCATTTTACAATTCATTTTGATTATAAAGTTCAGCCGATTAAAGGGCTTAGGGTTTTATAAAAAATTATGAATAATGGAAGTATAAAAGCGGAGAATTTTTATTCTCCGTTTTTTATTTTAATTAAAAAGAGTATTTATTAGAAAAGGAAACCGTTAAAACGGTTATCCTGTTGTTTAATTCTCACATTAACCCCTGGCTTAAGCCAGGGATTAACTAAAAAGAAAATATTGAGGAACTGTTTTAACAGTTTATATTGATGACAAAGCATTTTCTTATCTTAATTATTTTTTTGTTCGTAACCGTAGTTAAAGCTGAAGATACCAAATTTGATTCGCTAGTTACTACCGGAATAAAGCAAATCTACAACATAAAATTTTCCGAGGCAGAAAAAACTTTCCGGAGACTGATCGCAGATTATCCAAATCATCCTGCCGGGAGATTTTTTCTTGCAATGATAGACTGGTGGAAAATTCTTCTTGATCTTGATTCTGAAGAACATGATGAAATCTTTTTTCAAAAGCTTGAAGATGTAATTTTTCAGTGCGATGAACTTCTTAAGAAAAATCCCAGAAATGTTGATGCACTTTTTTTTAAAGGAGGAGCAATCGGTTTTCGCGGAAGACTCAGAGCCAACAGGAATAGCTGGCTTAAAGCTGCTGATGATGGAAGAGAAGCTTTACCGATTGTCGAGCATGCCGCAGATCTTGATTCAAATAATGTAGATGTGGAACTCGGTTTCGGAATTTACAATTATTATGCGGCAGTTATTCCTGACGAATACCCTATAGTAAAGCCTTTAATGTTATTCTTTCCTTCGGGAGATAAGGAAAAGGGAATTGAACAGCTTAATAATGTTGCATTCAATGGTAAGTATGCGAAGTATGAAGCACAATATTTTTTGATGACACTTTACTATAATTATGAAAACAGTCCCTACAAAGCTGATGAATACGCCAAAATACTTACAAAAGAATTTCCTGATAATCCTGTTTTTGAAAGATGGAGTGGAAGAATTGAGGCAAAGAAAGGAGACTATTTAGCCGCATCCTTAATTTTTCAGGATATTGTTGATAAAGCTGACTCTGGTCTTATCGGGTATATTGTTCCCAGGACAAAAAGAGAAGCTGATTATTATGTAGCTTACCAATATTTCAAAATGAATAAACTTGATTCTGCAATAATTTATTTTGATGATTGTGCAAAAATTTCAAAGCAGATCGATGAAGATGAAGAATCGGGTTTCCAGGTTAATGCAGTTTTATATATTGGAAGGATAAACGATTTATGGAATAGGAGAAAGGCAGCAATTTCTAATTATAAAAAAGTTCTTGATATGAATGAGTATGCTAACTCTCACAAGCTTGCGGAAGGTTATATTGAAAAGCCGTTCAAGAAGTGAGGTTCATTTATCATGCTAAACTTGTTTCAGCATCTCCTTACATTATATAGATTCCGAAACAAGTTCGGAATGATAGACTTTACAGTGCAGTTGAAATGCTTATCCTGTGCAACTCGCCGATTGGACCCATAGAAGAGAAACCGTAGTCAAATCTATACTTAGAAATTACAGCGCCGAAGCCTGCATTGAATCCGGCTATTCCTGCAAAAGTGCCGACCTTCAGCTCTGTTCTCTTTTCATTATCATATCCAAATCTCAAACGCAAAACTTTACTTAATGTAAATTCAGCACCAACAGTAAATGCTTTAAATCTCTGACCAAAGTCATCTCTCTCTTCATTTAACTTGTGAAAATCCAGAGATAGCCTGACAGGCAGATATTCAAGTCTTTTGGAAATACCGATTACAAAATCGAGAGGCAGATCTTCTTTTGTATTAATATAATAAGACATCTGGCTACCGATATTCAAAATTGAAAAGCCGATATTAATTTGTTGTGAAGGAACTGCATAATGTAAACCGAGATCGAGTGCAAGTGCAGTAGATGAATATTTTTCTATGCCTGAATAAATAAACTTTATGTTGGAACCATAATAAAAATTTTCATCAAGTTGATTGGCGTATCCTAAAATAAAAACAACTTCGCCGGCACCAAAATCACTTGTTGGACTTGCATTTTCATCAAAGCCTTTGAAGGTTCCATAATTAATATATTTAACTGCTGCACCAAATCTTCCGATGCCTTCAAATTCTGTTGAATAGGAAAGGCTTGCGAGATTAATATCCAGTAAGTGTTTTACAAAAGAAAAAGAAACTGGGTCCTCGTTTAGTAATTCCAAACCGGCAGGATTATAAAATATAACATCAGGATCATCATTATTAGAAACAAAACTGCCACCCAAAGCTCCGGCTCTTGCACTCATATCGAGTCTCAAAAAATCATAAGTATTTTGTGCTTTTATACTTAATGCTGTTATAAAGATTATAATTACAGGCAGCAGGTATTTCTTCATAAATTCCTCAAAATTTCTTTCCTTATTTAACCATATTACAAAATAAAGGCAAGACCTTAAGGAATGTAGAATTTAGAATGTAAAATGTAAAATGAAGCCATTGAATTTTAACATTCTAAATTCTTCATTCTACATTCTCAATTCCTTCCGCCTTGCCTCTGCATAACTCTTTATTTAATTTTGAATCAATAAAATTACACAGGTTTAAATAAAATGAGTACGGTAAAAACAGCATTTTTAATGACTGTTATGATGGTTCTCTTTCTCCTAGTGGGTTACCTGTTTGGAGGAAATTCGGGGATGACGATTGCTTTTATATTTGCAATAGCAATGAATTTTGGAAGCTACTGGTTTTCTGATAAGCTTGTTCTTTCAATGTACAGAGCTAAAGAAGTTACTTTGGAAACAGCACCAAAGTTTTATAATCTTGTTCAGGAATTAAGTAAGAACGCAAACCTTCCAATGCCTAAAGTTCATATCATAAATGATCCCACTCCAAACGCATTTACAACGGGAAGGAACCCACAAAATGCTGCTGTTGCGGCAACCACGGGAATACTCCAGGGATTGAATAATGAAGAATTAGCAGGAGTCATATCTCATGAGCTTGCTCATGTAAAACACAGAGATATTTTAACAGGAACGATTGCTGCAACTTTAGTCGGTACAATAACTTTTATTGCACAAATGGCTGGGTGGGCTTTGATGTTTGGACGAGGCGGCGATGATGATGACGGCGGTTTAGGAGCTTTGTTTATGCTTATTGTGGCACCAATTGCTGCAGCCTTAATTCAGTTCGCTATTTCGAGATCGCAGGAGTTTGCAGCAGATGAAGGCGGTGCTAAAATCTGTAACAACCCGATTGCTTTAGCTTCAGCTTTGGGGAAAATTTCAAATGCTAATCAGATTAAACCAGTTAACAATGTACATCCTGCAACTGCTCATATGTTTATTGTTAATCCTTTAAAAGGGGGAGGAATATCGAAATTATTTTCGACTCATCCACCTGTGGAAGAAAGAATAAAAAGACTTCAGGAAATTGCTGCCGGAAGAAGATAATTCCGTATTTTATTATTCAATATTTTCCATAGATGTGTGAAGATGAAAAATTATGTTAGCTTTTATCGATGACCGGATTTAAGAATTTGAAAAATTTATCTTGTATAAAACCAGTTGTTTTTTACAATTCTGAAATTACAGATCTTAACCAGATCAAATCACAAAACTACTTTGGAACAAAATTCCGAAACAACAAAATAAAAGAAGGAATACTATATGAATAGTCAGGTCAATTACAAAGAACCTGCTCCTATAGTCGATAAGGAGAACCCTTTCGAATCTATGATGGAGCGTTTTGATATCGCTGCAAAAAAACTTGGTCTTGATGAAGGAATTTATAATTATCTTAAATCACCGGTTAAGCAGGTAATAACTGCAGTTCCTGTTATAATGGATGAAGGGAATATTGATGTTTTTGAAGGTTACAGAGTTATTCATAACGAAATACTTGGTCCATCGAAAGGGGGAATAAGGTTCGCTCCCGATGTTTCTCTTGATGAAATGAAAGCTCTTGCTGCATGGATGACGTGGAAGTGTGCAATCGTAAATATACCTTTTGGAGGTGCAAAAGGAGGGATAAAATGTGACCCAGCAAAACTCAGCATTCGGGAACTTGAACGGCTAACAAGAAGATTTACTGCTAACCTAATTGACGTCTTTGGTCCTGAAAGGGATATACCCGCACCCGATATGAACACGAACGACCAGATCATGGCGTGGATAATGGATACTTACAGTATGCATTCCAAAAGAAATGTTACAGCTGTAGTTACAGGAAAACCAATGATACTTGGCGGTTCACAGGGAAGAAGGGAAGCGACAGGTCGTGGTGTAATGATTGTATCGATTGCGGCTTTACAAAAACTTGGAATTAAACCGAATGCTGCTTCTGCAGTATTACAGGGGTTTGGAAATGTTGGTTCAGTAGCAGCGCAGTTACTTTTTGAAAAAGGTGTTAAGATAAAAGGATTAAGTGATGTGAACGGGGCAATCTATAATTCAAAAGGATTTAATATACCAGAAGTTGTAAGCTATGTTGAAAAAAACAAAACACTGGCAAAATTTCCAAATGCAGAAGTCGTTTCAAATGACGAATTACTTGAGATGGAATGTGATTTACTTATACCTGCTGCCAGGGAAGACCAGATCAGATCAAAGAATGCAGGTAAATTGAAATGTAAAATAATAGCCGAAGGAGCTAATGGTCCTACAACTGCAAAAGCAGATCCGATATTACAGGAAAAAGGAATTTTAGTTATTCCTGATATTCTTGCAAATGCAGGCGGAGTTACAGTATCTTATTTCGAATGGGTCCAGGACAGGATGGGATTTTTCTGGACACTGAACAGAGTAAATAGCCGTCTTGAAAGAATGATGCACGAAGCTTTTGTTAATGTTTATAAAACTGCCGGAATGTATGATGTGTCTTTGAGAATAGGTGCTTATATTCTTGCCATAGACAAAGTCGCAAAAACTCTAAAGATACGTGGTATTTATGCCTGAGATTTTCAAAAGATTAATATTCTTTCCTGTTATAGTATTTTTTCTTTCTGTTGATTTATCGGCACAACAGCCGGATACTAATCTTGATATATTCTATTCAATGATTGATTCTTCGGTCACGGATTTTATTTCTAAAGTTCCACAGTCTGAAGAATCAATTAAACTCAGTTTAAATCTTGGGAAAGATTATTCTGTTTTTACAAACAAAGTAATTGCAAAAATTATTTCTCTTGGAAAACAAATATCAAATGAAAAAAGTGATGAATCTGTGGATGTTAATTATATAATTAACAAAGTAAAAGTAACTTATGGTGACATATACAGAAATGGTTTCTTTGGTGGGTATTATTTGCCTCGTAATTTAGCTTTAAAAGGAAATTATACCATAGAAGGCGACAGCACCGTTTTTAAGGATTTTAGCTATTCGTATAATGACACTTTAAAATTTGATAGCATTCAGAATGTTGAGAATGATTCATATCCTTTTACAAAAGGCGAAATCCCTCCCGAACCATTTTTATCAAGCTTGTTTGAACCAATAGTTGCAATTGGGGCGGCGGCAGTAGCTGTTATTTTATTCTTTACAGTTCGAAGCAAGTAACCATTAATACCTTTGAAGCCTTCAGGAAAATAGTTATTATTACACACTAAAATCTTATTATTTATAGCGATTATGAAGCATTTTATCTTAGTTATAATTTTTGCAGGAATCTTTTGGGGCTGCTCCTCTTCGGTGGATACAATCAATTTTACTCCGGATGAGAGACTGGCTTATGCAATGAAAATTTATAATGATGAAGATTATGAAGATGCATTGAATGAGTTCCAGGCGATAGTACTTCAATACCCCGGGAATGCAATTGTAGATGACGCACAATTTTATTTTGCCGAATCAAGATTTAAAAGAGGTGAATATATCCTGGCTGCTTATGAGTTCAGTAAGCGTGTTAAGAATATGCCTGCGAGTGT
>CAZUOC010000024.1:0-11310 GCA_964622335.1 uncultured Ignavibacteriaceae bacterium | reverse complement strand
CTTTTTAGATTTTTTCCCAAATGATTAAAAAATTTGTCTCTATCATTTATAATTAACTCAGGAAAGGAATTTACCTTTCCAAAATTTTCATCGACTATTTCGAGGTAATTCTTTGCTTCCCCGTTTTCTACTCGTTGAGTTATATCAATATTTTTTTCATACCCCTGCCCAAAAGCCATTAAGTTCCTGGTGAATGAATAAGGAATGCCAAGAGTTAGAATCAAAATTAATGAACAAATTATTGCGGGCAGAACGTGAGCTATTTTTAATTTCTTTTTAACCAACAAGATTAAAGAAATTATAAAGAGAATTAAAAAGGCTACCGTAAATTCCGGTCTTACATAAGATATTATGAGCAATGCAAAACCTGCTATAATGAATTTTCTTTTTTTATCAGGGGTTTTAACTATCAATATTAAAGCTGTAAATATTATTATTAAAGCAAAATGGGATACTCTTGGCCAGGTGGGTAAATTAATAATTGAAATAAGGAATAAGTAAGAAAAGAAAAAACTTAATAACGGGTTTTTTGTTAACTGATGTAAATATATCAGAAGTAATACTGTCGGTATAATAGTCATCAATTTATAATTGAGGTAGTAAAGATTTATATGATCTTTCGATATAAAACTCAGAAAAAAATACCAAAGAGAGTAGATTGGTCCCCATGATGAATCGGGCTTTTGGTTAAAGAAATGCAGTCCATTTCCCAAATACATAGATTCGTCTGCATATCTAATGTCTAACCATCCACTGAGGTTATGAGTTAGTATAATGCCTTGAACTATTAAAGCAACAATCCCGGCTAAAAGAAAAAAACCATTATTGCTTTTTAACTTTTCGGTGATTTTAAGTATTGAGTTTTTGTTCATTAAAAGTCGGTAATATTAAAGAAGAGACAGGACAAGAATTATTCCATGTTTGTAACTTATCCCGATTTACAAATTAACTGGTTGCTTAACTATTAAAGAATGTTTTTTTCTGTCATTTGTAATACTTTCCTGTATTAAATATAAGTTAAGAAGAAATTGGCATAAACTATAAGTATATCGACAACAAAAAACTAAAGGCATAATAATTGACATTATAAATCACTAATTAACCACTTAAAAAATTGAAAAGATTTTTAATAAAATATTACTACTTAATTATTGGTGCAGTAGCATTTATTGTTTATATGCTTACTACCGCTCCAGCAGTAACTGAATTTGACAGCGGGGAACTTGCCGCTATTCAGGTAACATTAGGAATTGCCCATCCTCCCGGCTATCCTCTTTTCACAATTATCGGGTATTTGTTTTCGAAAATACCCTTGCCGGTTACCCCGATTTTACAACTTCATATCCTTGCTGTTATATGGACCACGTTAAGTACAGTTTTCTTTGTACTAATTGTTGAATTAATCATAAATAATTTTGAAGAATTCAAATCACAGTCGTCTTCAAACATTTCAGGATTGGAAAATCTTTTGTTTACCAATCTAGGTGAGAAATCAAAATATATGGCAATAATTTCCAGTGGGTTCATTTTTGCTTTCAGCAGAAATTTATGGACAGAGTCTACCGGGGTGGAAGTATATTCACTTGAAATCTTTATCGGGATATTAATTATTTATTTCACCCTTAAAGCTTTTCTGGGTAAAGCAACTTCTAAAATCGGGATTTCAAAATACTGGATAATTGTTGCTCTTACGTTCGGACTTGGGTTCTCAAACCACATGATGACTTTATATCTAATTCCTGCAACTCTTTATCTTTTTTTCCAAAAGAACAAATTTAGCTTTAGGTCCGTTCGCTTCCTTTTTCTATCCATTATAATAATTGCAGTTATAGCCATTTTATTTTATTCATACCTGCCAATTCGTGCGAATCAAAATCCGGTAATGAACTGGGGTGATCTTGTTGATTTGAAAAGCACTTTCGAGCACGTAACGGCAAGATATTACAGCAAGTTCTTTTTCCCCGGCTGGGAGACAATAAAGAAGCAGATTACTTTTTTTGTTGCCTCTATAGGATTTTTACCGGGAAAGCAAAACTTATGGAGTAGTGAATTCAATGTTAATATACTTCTGGTTATGTCAGGTATAGCCGTTTCACTCGTAATGAGAAGAAGGTTGTTTATTTATCTTGCTTTAATTTTTATTACGACCGTATCCTTTTCTGTTAATTACAATATTCCGGACATTTATACATATTTTTCATTTGCGTACGTAGTTCTTGCAATTTTTTCAGTAGTAAGCATTGCGGCACTTTTAAAAATATTGTCCCAAAGCAAGATTAAAAAAATATTTGTTGTTTCTATCTTATTTATAATGGTAGTTGTTCAGCCGGCACTTAATTACAGTTTTATTAATCGCTCCGACTATTACATAGTTGAAGATTATACACGTGCACTTCTTAAATTTGTTAAAAAGGATGCGGTTGTTTTCACTAATCAATGGGATTATTTTCTCGCGCCATCTTATTATGTACAGAATGTAACCAATGATAGAAAAGATATTAAGATAGTTCATAAGGACCTTGTCCCTTTAAGCTGGTATATGAAGAAAGAAAAAGCAAAAGGACTAATTTCTTTTAATTCAAAAACACAAAATTTTAATATTACAAAATATACTGCCGGTAAAGATTTTTACATGTCGCCAGAAGTTCTAAAAGATGAGGTTTACACTGGTAAATTTAAACTAGGGGAAAATCAATTTATTATTCCAGATGTCTTATTATTCAGGGTTGTAAATACCGAAGGATATTATCAGGCCCCAGATCCTGATTTTGAAATCAGGTTTCCGGAAGAAGAAACATTTGGAGTAAAAAAGATAAAGGACATAGTTTTTATAATGCTTCAGAACAGAATTAAATATGAACTTCAATATGGAAAAAGAGACAGGGCAAAAATTTACTTAAATAAGATTATTAAATTGTTCCCCGAAAAGAAAATTCCGCGAGAATTGTTTGGTAATTAGTTCGAAACAGTGACTTGGTCTTTTAACTTTGAATCATAAGACTTTAACAGGTAATTGTATTTACCGAGATTAAGGTTTATCACTTCTTTTAATCTATTAATATTGAATAAGTCCCCTCTTATAACAAAAGAAAGTTTGTTGTAATATTCTCTCATGCCAGTATCTTCCAATTGGTTTTTCCCTGTTTTAATAGTTACTATGTAACCCGCAGGGATTTTACGCGCGAAATGACCGATCCTCCATTTTTTAATACTATTAAATCTGTACTTGTGAATGAGCCAGTATTCAGTTGAAGGAAGTTTTGACAATAAAGGATCTGCCAAAGCCATTGGATCGATAATATGAATTTTACTTCCACCATAGTATCCATTAAGCCCTATGGTTTCTCTTACCAAAACTTTTTCTTTTGTATCCACCATATCTTTAACCCACGGATGCTGATTAATTCTTCTCTCGGAAATATTGTTGAGTAATCCCGTATATTCATAATACCACATTCGTTCATCGACAATTCCGTGATACATATTAATTACCAGTGGTCCAAATCTGAAAGCTTTAACTATTTTGGGTCCTGTACTGTAATATTGATTAGAAAATACTGTGGGCTTGGGAGAAAGTAATCCCAGAATTATAACTGTAGTGATTAAAAGAACAGCTCCTCTAACAGATTTAAATTGTGTTTTGGAAATAACAATTACAGAGCAGAGCAAAGGAGCCGAGAAAAATCTTCCCCCCATAAAATCTCCGCCTATGCTTAAAATATAAAATATATATAGCAAGATACCTGTTGAAACAACAAGAAGACCCCTATTTTTTTTTATGATAGGAAGTATCAGCCCGGTTAATATAGCGACAATAGTCAATGGATCTAGATATAGCGAGTTGATAATGTAATACAATCCCTGCTGGAGTAACTCTATTTGGGGAATGCCCGTATTTAGCTTAGCATAAGCTGTATTAGGAAAAGGAAATCCGTAGTAGAAAAGAGAAAAGAGTTCCCAGATAATAAACGGAAGAAATCCTTTTGCTATGATTAGCAATCTTTTTAGATAATTTTTTTCTTTGTAATATATAAAAGCAAGAGAAGGAATAAAGATTAAAATAGTGTCCATTCTGTTTAATACAGCAAGCGACGCTATAATTGAAAGCGTTAGTAGTTTTTTATCCCCCTTCTTTTGGTTAAAGAAAACAATAAAAAATAAGACTATAAGCAAGTGTGTCAAAGGATTTTCAAGTCCCGAAGTTGAGAAATCAATAAATGCTTTTGATAAAATCAGGATAAGTGCTACTAAGGTAGAATTAATTATCGATTCCGAAAGCTTATAAAGTAACAACCATACAGCGCATACCGAAATAAGCATAGAGGTGATTGTGCTGGTATAATAGATTTCTCTTGTTATGAAATAAAATCCCGAGAGAAGAAACATCCATAAAGGATGTGTATATGCCTGGACTCTTTCTCCGATATTCCACGTTAGACCATAACCTTTTATGAAGTTGTCAATTGTTCTGAAGGTTATATATGAGTCATCAGAAAGCCATGCACCTATAAATACTATTAATAGATAGAGAAAGGTTAGAGAAGCAATTACCCATTCTTTTTTTATTTCTAATTTTTCCAACCGGATCATTGTTTACAATAGTTGATTTTCGGGATGAAGTTGACAAGTATTAAGCCAGACAAAAAGAAAATTAAAAAAGAAAACAATTCTGTAATCAGGGAATATTCTTTTATTATTAGCGCAAGTTGATCTTACAATTCTATGGTTAAGGAAAAACCGTTAAAACGGTTATAAAAGTATGGGCTTTTGTATCGTTAACCCACGGCTTAAGCCGTGGGTTAATAAGAAAACCCAGAGAATTGGAACCGTTTTAACGGTTTTTAAAAACGTGTGGTCAACTTGAGATTAATAGTGATAACGAAAAGAGATTTCTTTAAAAGAGAAAACGCCCGGTAAACGGGCGTTTCCCTCCTGGATGAAGATTGAGAGAGTAACCCTTATTCATGCCAGGCATTATTAGGTATTTAACCAAAGACAATTCCATAATATAATTTAGAATTTAAGCTAAAAACGAAGCGTTGTGGTTTCTTTATTGACGCAGACTGAGAAAATCATATAAAATTAAAACAGATTTAGCAATTCAGATTTTTAAGAGCCTAAGTTCTGTTTACCGGCAGGTTAGGTTTGAAACCGTTAAACGGTTATTAGCCGGATTTATAGTCTTGTAAACATCGGGATTAAGGGTCTGTTTCCCTTGAAATTCTAAATCTATTGCAGTTGACTTTAGTCAACTGCAATTAACGTATGAAATGAAATTGAATTATTGACACAATGGTATTTGATATTTTATTTAACGCCAAGAATAATCTGTGAAATTTGGTGACCGAACATATAAAAACATTTCTTTGCTCATTTAACTTTTTTAGTAGGATAAGAAATCCTGTGTAAACATATGACTTTCTCTATGGTAAATATTACGAAGCCATATAAACTGAGAAGTAAAACCTGCTAAAAAAATTACCTCCATTCTTTTTGATATTGAATTACTGGTAGTTATTGAGAGGCTCAATTTTATTGGCACGCTTTTTACGTTATAGGTAAAGAATTTTTAGAATGTTGTTTTTTGAAAAAATTGTATTGAAAATAATTAAAACAGTTTAATTGGAAAAAATTACTTTCAGAGAAAATTTTACAGGACCAGGATTAAATGGCAAAGTAAAATTTACAAGTGTACCGAAACGGTTTTGATTTATTAACCGAACAAAAATTGCAAAGGTAAATATTGGGACAGCAACAACTATTACTCATTGTGCTGGGAATAATTATTGTCGGAATAGCTATTGCCATCTCAATACAGCTATTCAGACAAAATGCAATTGATTCTAAAAGGGATATTCTAATGAATGAATGTTCTAATATAGCTTCAATTGCAATTGGATATTATAAACGTCCACCTTCATTTGGAGGAGGCGGAAAAAGTTTTGTTGGCTGGGATGTACCGGCTGAACTGCGATCTACAGTCAATGGAAGTTATAAAGCAGTTGTGTTTAAAGACAGTGTCGTAATAACTGGCACGGGAACTGAGGTAGTAACAGGAACTGATTCGATACAGATAAAGACAACGGTTACGTCTAATAATTATCGAACGATGATAATAAGATAAGGTTTGATTAACAGGAAACTGAAGTCAAAAAATCTAAATAAACTAAAAACAAATAAAGGAGATCTATAATGGGTCAGCAACAACTTCTCTTAATCGTGCTTGGTGTTATAGTAGTTGGTATCGCAGTAGTAGTTGGTATCAACCTGTTTAACGCTAATGCTGTTTCTTCAAACAGGGACGGTGTAGTATCAGACTTGAATAACCTCGGCGCAATGGCACAGCAATATTACAAAAAACCTGCTTCAATGGGCGGTGGTGGAAACACCTTTACAAATTGGAGTATCCCAACTCAGTTAGATACCACGGCTAATGGTTATTATAATCCTACAGTAGCTGCACAGAGTGTTATAATAGTTGGTACCGGAACCGAAAAGAACGATGCAGGACAGAATATTCAGCATACTGCAACAGTTACACCGACTAAAATTACAGTGGTCTTAACTCAGTAGGTAGTATGTAACACAAGTTTGTTAAAAAACCAATTAACAACCTGAGAGGCTGATAGAATAAAAAATTTTATCAGCCTTTTTTTATTTGTTTACATAAATAAAATGGGTCAGGGTTAATGTCACACTGAGCTTGTCGAAGTGTGACAGTATAATTTCAGGTAATCCGGCTTCGACAAGCTCAGCCTGACAGAATTTATTATTTTTGGGGGATCCGCATTCTGCATCAACCGTTCAAAAAAGATTTACTTCTTTTATCTGTTATTCTTTCTGAATTAACGCATATACTATTCAAAAACAGCAATTATACTATCGATTTTTTTGGAATGAGAATTGAACCGATTATAAAAACCTTAAAGTAAGAGATAAATAATGGTAGAATTCAAATTCACGGCACAAAAAGTAAACGGACAAACAATAAGCGGATCGCTTGCCGCTAATTCCGCCAACGAGGGTAAAAAGAAAATTCATCGCCTTGCCGAAAGAAATCAACTAAAGATACGGGAAATTGAGAAAAAGGCTACCTTTGTTTACAGGGTTAGGCGAGGCAAAGAGAAACCTGTTAGAGGTGAGCAGAAGGCTTTTACTAAAAAAGAAGTCAAGGATGCTTTAACAAAGCTTGGGTTTGAGATTTTATCAATAAACAAAAAGTTAATAGACTTCCAGACCAAACCACCGCAAAGCGAAATAGTAACATTTGTAAAAATCAGTGCGGAACTGCTTGAGCAAAAACTCCCGTACAGCGAGATTTTAACTCTCCTGATAAATGATACTTCAAATAAAACTCTTAAGGAAACACTTAAGGAAATTAATAATGATCTTAAAAAGGGAGCCGACAGTGAAGCGACTTTCTTAAAGTATCAAGGTGTCTTCGGCAAGTTTGCCGCATACATGCTGGGGCTTGCTTCAAAGAGCGGTAACATGACAGAGATATATAGAGCTACTGCAAAATTTCTTGAGAGAAGACAGGAGTTCAAAAAGAATTTAAGAAGTGCTCTTATTACACCTGCGGTTACATTATTTGTTCTTTTCCTGGCAGTCTTATTTTATGTAGGATATATATTCCCGGAGACTGCAAAGCTGTTTGTAAAGTTCGGAGTTGATTTACCCCCAATGACAGCCTTTACTTTGCAGATAAGTGATTTCCTCATGGGGAATTCAATTTTGGTTGCCGCAGTAATTATTATCCCTCCAATCGTATTCTGGCGTTTTGCCAAGACAAAAAAGGGCGGATATATGATTGATAAGTACACTATTGGAATTCCGGTTTTGGGACCGCTAATTCACAAAACACTTATAGAAGTTTATTGCAGAGTATTTTATACTCTTTATAGCGGTTCGGCTGAAAGCATTGAACCGATCAGAATAGCAGCCGAAGCAACAGGAAACAAATATTTTGAAGATAGGATAAAGAACATTGCGATTCCTTTAATGATTAAAAAAGGTGTCGGCATAACGGATGCATTTACAGCGACAGGGGTTTTTACTGAGACAGCTCTTTCCAGGCTTCATTCTGGAGAAGAAACAGGAACTCTGAAAAATACAAGTTTGCAGCTCGCTAATTACTATGAAAGCGAAACAGTTTATAAGCTTAAAAATTTTATTGAGTTTATCCAGGTATCAATAGCTATGATAATCATGGTTGTAATGATAGCATTAACTCTTGTATCTGCCGAAACTGCGACAGTAAGACCCAAAACACCGGGTGCTTCTAATCAAACTTATATTGAAAGAAGTATTGCATGATTGATACTAATCTTGAAATGACAGATAAAATCGGTTATCTCCTTTTTAAGAAAGGAATAATTGATGGAACAATTTTAGAGAAAGCTCTCACGGCGAAAGCCAACGATAAAAACAAAATAAAAAGAAACCTTGCCCAAATATTAGTGCAAGATTTTGGCTTTGATCATGACCTTATATTCAGAGAGGTAGCAATTCTTTATGCTTTCCGGGAGTTAGACGTATTGATTGAGGAGATACCCTCACAAAGAATAAAAGCACTTAAAAATTTAATTGGAAACGCTCCCGAAAGTCTTAAGGCACAAATACTGGAACATAAAGTAATTCCCTTTATGTATGACGAGCGGGTTAAAGATAAACTTATTCTTGCGGCTATAGATCCAACGGACAGGAATATTCCCAAAATTGCATTCGGTCTGAATGCAAAAAAATATGAAGTGTTATTTATCAGGAAAAAGGATTATGAAAAACTAGTAAACATAATTATTCCTCCGGAAAATGTTTATTTGAAAATGATGGAGGAATCAGATGATTCTGAAATTCATATTGAACAGGATGAATCCCTTGATGAAGAAGCCCTTGATGCGGAAATAAATAAGAGTGCTTTAATCAACCTTGTTGAAGGTGCTCTTCTTGAAGGAGTAAGAATGGGGGCGAGCGATATCCATTTTGTTCCCAAACCGGGAAATAGAACCGAGATATTAGTTCGTATAGATGGAAACCTTCAGCCATGGCACATTCAGGAGGGAACATTACCCGAAGCAGTTGTTGCAGTTGTTAAGGATCGCTCTAAAGGTATGGACCGTTTCGAAAGAGAAATGGCGCAGGACGGCTTTATACAAAGAGAAATTGATGACCAGGTTATCAGGTTCCGCGTTTCGGTTCTTCCCACTGTTGGAACAGAATTAAAAAATAAGTTTGAAAGTGTTGTAATAAGAATTCTTGATGATAGAAAAGTAATCAAGGATCTTGATAAACTAGGGTTAGCAGGTTACTCGCGCTCCGCTTTTGAAAAGGCAATTAAACAGCCACAGGGAATGGTGATATTAACAGGACCAACAGGTAGTGGTAAAAGCACAACTCTTGTTGCTGCGCTTCACCAGGTAATAGATCCATCTGTAAATGTTCTTACCGTTGAAGACCCGGTTGAATATGTTATCCAGGGTGCAAGGCAGCTAAAGATCGGTTATAAGATGAATTTTGAACAAGCAATAAGATCTATATTAAGACATGATCCGGACATAGTTCTTGTTGGTGAAATGAGAGATAAAGAAACTGCCGAAGTAGCTATTAAACTTGCCAATACCGGTCACTTAACATTTTCCACATTGCATACAAACGATGCCCCGAGTGCTGTAGCGCGACTTTATAAAATGGGAATTGAACCATTCTTAATTGCCTATGCAATTAATATTATTGTAGCCCAAAGGCTTATAAGACGATTGTGCGAAAACTGCAAACATAAAGTTTCAAAAATTGATGACGCCATACTAAGCCATCTTAATATTGATGCAAACGAATGGAAGAACTATTCTATATATGAAGCCAAAGGATGTGAGAAATGTAATAACACAGGTTATAAAGGTAGAATTGCCATTCACGAGGCATTATACTTCACTAAAACAATAAGACAAATAATAGTACGATCTGGTATCGAAGTTGATGAAGAAAAGATCAGAGTACAAGCAAAATTAGATGGGATGATGAATCTAAGAGAAACAGGATTGGAGAAAGTGAAATTGGGAATAACATCTATAGAAGAAGTTATTTCAGGTACCTCAGATGAGTAATATTTCCAATAAGTGAGTAATTATTACTATAAAAGAAGCTAAAATAAAAGAAATTAAATAGGCGAATTAAGTGTCGATAACAAAAGAAAAAAGTATTCTCGAAAATTTTGCTAAAACTATCCCGGCTTCTCATACTGGTCCCGATAGGGCAAATTATATTCTTGAGAACATCGACAATCTTTCTGTAGATGATAAAATAACCCTGAGAAATTTATTTAATAAGTTTTTAACCGGGATGATTGAACGGGATGCTTCGGACATTGAAGTAGGGGGGCATGGTAACAAGGGAAGTATATGGATGAGAGTTTATGGGAAGAAAAAAAGAATTGAAGAACTCCCACAATTTTCTCTTGATGAATCGGCTATTTTAATAATCAATCTGCTCAACTCGAACCAAAGAAAATATCTTGCATTAACAAGAAATCTTGATTTCAGTTATGCATACTTTTATGAAAGAAAAAATTATGATGTAAGATTCAGAGCAGACACATACTTCGATCTGGATACTGTAGCCCTTAATATGAGAGCTATCAATCAGACAATCAGACCGCTCAAATCTCTTGAGTTTCATCCAAATGTAGTTAAAATGATGAGTCACAATTATATTAAATTTGGCTTGTCGCTTGTTACTGGTATAACTGGTTCGGGTAAGTCAACAACTCTCGATGCCTTTATAGATTATCATAATAATTTTGATCCATGTCATATCGTTATTATTGCGTCACCAATTGAGTATGTTCACGAATCGAAAACCTCAATTATTAGGCACAGAGAAGTAGGTCGCGATGTTCTTACTTTTAAAGATGGTGTTATCCAGGCTTTAAGACAGGATCCGGACATAATTGTAATTGGTGAAATGAGAGACCCGGATACGATTCTAGCTTCATTGGAAGTTACAGATACGGGTCATAAAGTATTTTCGACACTTCATACATCTTCTGCAACAGAATCTATAGATAGAATAATAGCAGAAGTTCACCCCAGCGAACAGGAACGTGTAAGAAACAGGCTTGCAGATGTTTTAGTAACTGTTGTATCACAAAAGCTTATCCCAAGCCTTGATGGAAAACGCGTAATGGCAAAAGAAGTTTTAATAGCTACTCCAAGTATAAAGGCGGCGATAAAAAATAACAATACAAGCGAAATATACATGATGATTAACCAAGGTGGCGGTATGGGAATGATAACCATGGAGCAGGACCTGAAA
>CAZUOC010000023.1:0-11451 GCA_964622335.1 uncultured Ignavibacteriaceae bacterium | reverse complement strand
CGTATGGTTGAACGTAAAAAATACGGGAGACCAAAAGCAAGAAAAAGATTTCAATTTTCTAAACGTTAAAATTGCTTGGTTATCAAATTTTAATTCGGTAATCATAAATTCACTAATTCAAAAACACATACTTCCGGATTTACCCCCTGTGTTCTGCTAAGGCGGGATGAAAGGTAAAGAAGAAGGAAGTAAAAGAACAACAGGAGTTAAAAAATGGAAAAGGTTGAACTAACCCAGCTTATTGAAGCTGGCGCGCACTTCGGACATCTAACCCGCAGATGGAATCCTAAAATGAAGCCATTCATCTTTATGGAGAAGAATGGGATTCATATTATTGATCTCAAGAAAACTCAGAACTCAATAGTCTATGCGGCTGAAAGTCTTTCTAAACTAGTTTCTGAAGGAAAGAAAGTTCTTTTTGTCGGAACGAAAAAACAGGCAAAAGGAGTTATTGAATCTGAGTCGAGAAGATCCGATGCAAACTGGGTCAGTGAAAGATGGCTCGGCGGAATGTTAACCAATTTTTCAACCATCAGGAAAAGCATAAAGAGACTTAATAACATTGAGAAACAGGAAACTGACGGAACGTTCGATAAGATTACAAAAAAAGAAAGATTGTTTCTTACAAGAGAAAAAGACAAGCTGAAAAAAGTTCTCGAAGGTGTTGAAACAATGTCCCGTTTACCGGGAGCTCTTTTTGTAGTTGATATAAAGAAAGAATCTATTGCAATTAAAGAAGCAAAAAAATTAAACATTCCTGTATATGCAATAGTTGATACGAATTGTGATCCTGAAGAAGTTGATTTTGCTATACCTGCAAATGATGATGCAGTTAAAACAATTGAGTTAATTACAAAAAGTATGGCAGATGCTGTTGTTGAAGGAACTGCAAAAGCCAAAGAAATAAAAGCTGAAGAGGCTGCAGAGAAGGAAAGATTGAAAAAGGAACGTGAAGCTGAGAAGAAGGAAGAGAAAGAAAAAGCTGAAAAGGAAAAGATGGAAAAAGAAAAAATAGAGAAAGAAAAAGCCGAAAAGAAAAAAATGGAAAAAGAAAAAGTAGAAAAAGAAAAAGTAGAAAAAGAAAAAGCTGAAAAGGAAAAGGCTGAAGAAGAAAAATCAGGTTCGGAAACTAAAAGTGAAGAACCGGGCGAATAAGGTTATTTATTAAAATTATCGGAGGAAAGAAATTTTAAAATGGAAATTACTGCTTCATTAGTTAATCAATTAAGACAAAAGACCGGTGCAGGCATGATGGATTGTAAAAAAGCCCTTACCGAAGCAAACGGTGATATTGAAAAAGCAATAGAGATACTGAGAAAAAAAGGCGCTGCTGTAGCTGCTAAAAGAGCTGAGAAGACTGCAAACGAAGGAATAGTTCTTACTAAAATTATGAATGATGGGAAAACCGGAGTAATTGTTGAAGTAAATTGTGAAACGGATTTTGTTGCCAATAGCGATGATTTTGTTCAATTTGCAAACGAAGTTCTTGAAGCTGTAATTTCAGCAAGACCAGCAAATGTTCAGGCACTGTTTGACGGCAATCCCGAGTTAAAAAATAAGTACACCGAGTTACTTGGTAAGATTGGCGAGAAGATAGAAGTTTCAAGATTTTCTATTGAAGATATAGATAACGGAACTTTTGTTGATTACGTTCACCCGGGTTCAAAGCTTGGAGTTCTTATTACATTTGAAAACACTAATGGTTTAATGGATGAATTCGGAACAAACGGTAAAGATATTGCAATGCAGGTTGCTGCAATGAAACCTATTTGCACTTACCGTGAGGAAGTTCCGAAGGAAATAATTGACAAGGAAACCGAAATTTATAAAAAGTTAGCCCGTAAGGAAGGCAAGCCGGAAAATATTCTTGAGAAAATTGCTACCGGCAGGCTTAATAAATTCTACCAGGAAAATTGTCTCGTTGAGCAAATGTTCATTAAAGATAATTCAAAATCTGTTGGTGATTTGATAAAAGAATTCAACGAATCCAACAGTAGCCAGGTGAAAATTAAAAAGTTCCGGCGATATCATCTTGGCGATGAAAAAAAATAATTTCAATCAAGGTCTTAAAACTTTTAAGACCTTTTTTTATATTTAAACTTAACAAATAAATAAATCGATGACCAAATTAAAATATAAGAGATTACTTCTTAAATTGAGTGGTGAATCACTTTTAGGGGATAAAGGTTTTGGCATCGATAATAATGTTCTTGAGTTTTTTGCCGATGAAGTTAAAATAGCTCACGATGTCGGAGTTGGATTAGGAATAGTAATAGGCGGAGGAAATATTTACAGAGGATTAAGTGCTTCCGACCAGGGAATTGACAGGGTTACTGGCGACCAGATGGGAATGCTGGCGACTTTAATAAATTCACTTGCGCTTCAGAATGCTATAGAGAAAAAAGGAATTTACACACGCCTTATGAGCTCTATAAAAATGGATGAAATAGCAGAACCATATATAAGAAGAAGAGCTTTAAGACATCTTGAGAAAGGAAGAGTTGTGATTTTTGGAGGAGGTACGGGGCATCCGTATTTCAGTACTGATACAGCTGCTTCTTTAAGAGCTGTTGAAATTCAGGCTGATGCAATTGTTAAAGGAACAAGGGTAGATGGAGTTTATGATTCTGATCCGGAAAAAAATCCTGCAGCGTTTAAATTTGATAAAATTTCTTATCTCGATGTTCTTAAGAAGAATTTGAAGATTATGGATCTTACTGCCGTTAGTTTATGCCAGGAAAATAAGCTCCCGATGGTTGTTTTTAATATGGATATTCCGGGAAATCTCCTTAAGCTCGTAAAAGGAGAAAGTGTGGGGACCCTTATACATGATGAAGTGGAAAATTAAAAAGGTTATCGAATAACTCTTTGATTTGAATTTAATAATCTGAGAGGTTTTAAATGAAACAAATTATAAATGATGCTAAATCGAGAATGGATAAATCTCTCGAGACTCTAAGAGGAGAACTTTCTAAAATAAGATCTGGTAAGGCTACAACCGCTCTATTGGATGGTATCAAAGTAGATTATTATGGAAATATGACGCCGATTAGCCAGGTTGGTAATTTAACAGTACTCGATGCTCATGCCCTTTCATTTACACCGTGGGATAAAACAATACTTTCTCATGTAGATAAAGCTATACTTGAAGCCAACATTGGTTTAAATCCTGTAAGTGATGGTACTAACCTGCGAATCCCGATTCCACCTTTAAATGAGGAAAGAAGAAGAGAACTTGTTAAGCTTGTGAAAAAATTTGGTGAAGATACAAAAGTTGCCGTCAGGAATGTAAGGAGAGATGCAAACGAGCATTTAAAAAGAGAACAAAAAGAAAAAAAATCATCAGAAGATGAGCTTAAGGATTCTGAAGACCAGATTCAGAAATTAACTGATGAACATATTAAGATAGTAGATGATATTATTAAGCACAAGGAAACCGAGGTTTTAGAAGTTTAAATATTTTTATAAAAATTTTTACTGAAAGGGCGAATTTAATATTCGCCCTTTTTTGTTATTATTACCATTTTCTGATTAGATTTCGCAAGTTGTTAGAAAATTAGTATCATACAAATCTGCCTCAATAGGAACTGATGGGAAAGAACGAGAGAAAATATCCGAGTTTCCGTGATATAAAACCTTCTAATTTTATCAATAAAAATACCCTAAGGAATGTTTTTTACATGACTGCAGGTATTGTTGTTTTTATGTTCGGTGTTATTGTTTACGGAATTATTCTTAACTCTCTTCAAGATACTTTGCAGGAGGATATGTTGGAAAAGGGTTACACGGAATTGAAAGATATAAACATCGTAGTTGACAGGAAAACTTTTACATTAAGTATTTATGAAGATACGGTTTTAATAAAAACCTACCGTGCAAGTTTTGGAAGAAATGTTAATGTTGCCAAGAGCAGAGCTGATGATAATGCTACTCCTGTAGGCGAATATCAGATATGTTACATTGATACTGCTTATAAATATTATAAATTTCTGAAGTTAAATTATCCTAATCTTAATGATGCTTCAGAAGCTTTAAGAAAAGGATTAATTACACAGAGTATGTTTGATCAGCTAAAGTTTGAATTCTATTATGAAGGTTGCCCGAAGCTTAAAACGGTTTTAGGAAATAATATAGGCATTCATGGAATAGGAAGATTAAATTTTATATTTAAAAATCTGCCATTTGTTTATAACTGGACAGACGGCTCAATAGCTCTTACAAATGAAGATATTGATGAAATTCTTACAGTCGTAAAGAAAGGGACAAAAGTTGTTATCAAATAAAATTATTCAGTCGTTAGTTCTTCTTTTAGTTTTTACTTTGCTTTTTGGGTGTGGTAAAACAGAACAAAAAAAGGCTGATGAAGAACCGGTAAAAAATTTTAACGATCCGGCAGTTATGCTTCAGGAATCAAAAAAAGTATTAGGAAATAATGCAAAGACGGCTTACTCGGGAATGTTTGAAGATAAAACCAAAGATGAAATTGTTGCCGGGCTTGAAATTGATACTAAAGATGAATTAGGGATCAAATTTGCCTTGCTGAAAATTATTGGTAATAAACTTGAGAAAGGATTTGAAACACGTTTACTTGATGGTTCAATCACTAATGGTTATATCAGTAAAATAAAACTTCCTCCCACAAATTACGAATTGCTCTATTATAACTCACAGGATTATTATGTCGGTTCACGCGGTGGCGAGGTATTCAGCTACGTTGTCGATTTCAAATTAGGAAAAGTATATTATGCTCACCTTATTGTTGAGCCAAAAGTGATATCGCTTTTTCTTTCTCATAATATTGATGACCAGGAGATTAAAAACTTTTTTATTAAGAATTTTAGGAAAGACTATCCTTCGTTCACTCTCGTTTCAAAGGATTTTATGCTTGATTGAGATAATAGATAAATATTATTTAGTTTTTTATTAACCTGTTTTCAATGATGAAAATTTGCCGTTTACTTATTTTGATTCTGCTCTTAAGTAAAATTCTTTTTGCGCAGCAGTACGAATTGAAATCAATTGATTTTGAAGGGAATAAGGAATTTTCCACTTCGACACTAGAATCAATTATTTTATCCGAGGAATCTCCCGGATGGTTCTATAAATTTCTTAACTCATTTACTCCTCTCGGTGCACCACCGGTTTATTTTGATTCTTCAAGCATTCCGATAGATATGAATTCTATTTTATCTTTTTATAATGCAAACGGTTTTTTTGAAGTTAAGGTCTCATATAAATATGACGTTGATACTTCGGCTAACGGTATTAGCCTGACTTATACTATTCAGGAAAACAAACCTTCAGACTACAATAACCTGAATCTGTTTGGATTGGATAAAGTGCCGCAGTTTATAATTACTTATATGGTTAATGCATACAATATTGATACAACAAACAGGTATAATCAGGATTACATACAAACTAAAACCGGGGATGCATTAAATATTTTATTAGATAATGGTTACGTTTATGCATCTTTTGATAGTATCGTTGTATATAAAGATACTTCAAATAGTAATGCGGACCTTAATATTTATTTTACTCCCGGTATCCAGTACACTGTTGATTCAATAATCATTAAGAAAGATGGCGAAGGAGCCTCAGATGTTAAAGATGATTTATTACGTGATGTAACAGGAATATTACCCGGTCAGATTTATAATCTTGATGAAATGAGAAGGAGCCAGGTTAGATTGTACAGGACAGGTTTGTTCAATTCAATCACGGTTTCAATTCCTGATTCAGCTTCAACTAATTCAAACGGGAGATTGCCTTTATTATTAAATGGAAATATCGGTTTAATGAACGAGCTTTCTCCTGAGATAATTATGAACAACCAGCAGAGAGCTTTTAATATAGGTCTCGGCGCCACTTATATCAGGAAAAATTTTCTTGGTGATGCCAGAAAGCTTACAGTTAGTTCTTCGTTCGGCGTGCAGGATATTTTCAATGTTGATTTTGGAACACTTATCAAGAAATTTTCATTCAGAGATACAACTTTACTTGGATACTTTGATTCAAGGGTTGTACTTGAACAGCCCTTCCGTTACACTAATCCTATTTATGCAACCCTTGAAAATTATGTGACTATTGAAAAACAACTTAATATTAATAATACAAGATATGGAAGCAAGCTCTCTCTTGAATTTGAATTACCGCATTACACTTTTGTAAATTTTCTTAAAACCTCGTTTAATATTGAACAAAGCAATGAGGTGTACAGAACCTTCAATGATAGCCTTTCGAAAAAACTCATTACAGTTATAGGTGCTGATTTTGGTTCTACTACAGTTGATGATATTCTTTTCCCAACAAGAGGTTATACTTTATCTTTTCAGATTGAAGAAGCAAATTCTCTTCCTTACCTGATCAATAAATTATTTAAGTCCAATTTTGATGGGGCTCTTTTTTATAAAATATTAATTACAAATACGGTCTTTGGTTCTTTTGGGAGAGTAAGAAATTATATTTTTGCATGGAAATTAAAAGTCGGGCATTTACAGGTATACGTCGGTGATTATGGAGGAATCCCATTCAACAGGACTTTTTATGCAGGAGGAAGTAACTCGATAAGAGGTTGGCGTTCAAACCAATTGGTGCCAAAAGGTACACCGGATGTACCGGGCTTTCTTTCAAGCGAGGTGAATGTTAAAGGAGGAACCTTCCTTTTGGAAGGAACGCTCGAATTCAGGCTGAGGTTTTTAAACAATTTTGGAGTTGCTCTATTTACCGATTATGGTAACACATGGCTCGGTTATAAAAGTTTTAGGTTTGATGATGTTGCCGTTGCCGCCGGAACCGGTTTAAGATATTATTCTTCATTTGCACCTTTCAGACTGGACTTTGCTTTTAAGTTTTACGACCCTGCCGACAAAGAATATATCTTTAAAAAGAATTTCTGGGATAATTTTGAGTTTCAATTCGGTATTGGTGAGGCTTTCTAATATTAATTCTTTGTTTGCTTTTAGGAAATAACTATTTTTTACACATCTTTTAAATAAAAAGAGAACATTTATGATTTATAGTATGACAGGCTACGGGAGGGGAGAAGCAGGTAATGAGAAAGTAACTTTTGAAACTGAAATTAAAAGTGTTAACAGCCGCTATCTTGATGTTTTTTTTCGTTTGCCTTCTTCCCTTCAAAGTAAAGAATATGAGTTAAGAGAGCAGATAAAAAATAAAATCAAACGGGGCAAGATTACTCTTCTCTTTCAGATTAAAAGCAATGAAAGTGCAATTGATATTCCTCCGGTTGACAAGGAGAAACTAAAAACTTTTCTGACTTTTATAAAGGATATTAAGAAGACTGCCAGGATAAATGAAAAAATTAAGATTGAACATTTACTCACATTCAAAGAATTATTTATTCCGGACCAACACGAATTCACTGAAGAGGAATTTGATCTCGTAAAAGAATCGCTTGATAAAGCACTGGATGAACTTCTTCTTATGAAAAGTAAAGAAGGAGGCGAGCTTTCAAAAGATCTAATTAAAAGAATAAATAATATTGAAGAAAAAATTGTAACAATTGAAAATGAATTTCATAATAGTGTTAATAAACACTTTAGTTCTCTCAAAGAAAAAATAAAAACACTTATAGAAAATGCTTCTGAATATGGTGACAGACTTGAATTAGAGTTAGCTTTAATTGCTGAGAAAGCTGATATAACTGAAGAGTGTGTAAGACTTAAAAGTCATTTGAAGTTTTTCTTAGAAAGTATGAAGAATGAAAAAGAACCGGGAAGAAAACTTAATTTTATCTGCCAGGAAATGAATAGGGAAGCAAACACGATTTCATCAAAATCTGTCTCAACAATTATAACTCATAATTCGGTTCTTATAAAAGAAGAAATAGAAAGAATACGCGAGCAGATACAAAACATTGAATAACTTGAAGACGAAGCAGGGAAAGATATTTGTTGTTTCGGCTCCAAGCGGTGCCGGTAAAACTACTATTGTAAAAAATATATTGAGCAGCCTGCCTGAGTTATCGGTTTCTATTTCAGCCACGACACGAAAAAAAAGGGAACACGAAGTTAACGGGATTGACTACCAATTTATTTCTGAAGAAGAATTTCTGAAGAAGATTGAAAAAAATGATTTTGTTGAATGGGAAAAATTTTACGACTACTATTACGGTACTCCCAAAGGATTTATAGAAACTAAAATAAATAGCGGCATTTCGGTGCTTCTGGAGGTAGATGTTAAGGGCGCTTTAAGCATAAAAGATATTTACCCTGATGCAATTTTAGTTTATATTTCACCCCCCAGTTTTGAAGTTCTTGTAGAAAGGCTTAAAAACAGGAAAACCGAAGACGAAATAGACCTCAAAAAACGCATTGAGCGCGCAAAAATGGAATTGAGTCTTAAGGACAAATTTGATTATCTTGTGGTTAACAAAGATTTGGATACTGCAGTTACTGACGTTAAAGCAATTATTAAGAAAATAATCACTAAGGAGAACTAGTTAATGAATATCGAACCGGTAGATTTAAGAGAAATTGATAAGCAGACAGCTAATGTTTATGAAGCGATAATTGTTGCTGCAAAGAGAGCACGCCAGATAAACGATGAACAAAAAATGGAGTTTAATGCTTTGTTAAGTACGGTTACTCCTCCAGCTACGGGCGAAGAAGAAGGTGAAGATATCGAGAATCCTGCACAGTTGAAAATAGCATTAGAACTGGAGAGTAGAGAGAAGCCTCATATCGAAGCAGTGAAAGAATTACTCGATGGTAAAATTGAGTATGAGTACAAACAATAATTCCTTTCTTAATTTTATTTAGATAAATGCCGAATGATGTATTCCGAAAGAAAAAGATAATACTGGGGGTAACGGGATGCATAGCAGCTTATAAAGCCTGTTATTTAACAAGAGAATTTAAAAATCGTGGAGCGGAAGTTAAAGTTGTAATGACACCTTCCGCTTTACAGTTTATAGAGCCGTTAACTTTTTCAACACTTTCTGATAATCCTGTAATTGTAAATATCTTTCCCGAATCACAGCAAAATGGAACCGATGTAGCAACGTGGCATATTGATACTGCCCGTTGGGCTGATCTTATTTTAATAGCTCCGGCAACAGTTAATACAGTTGCAAAGATTGCAAACGGCTTTGCTGATAATGCACTTACCACGCTTGTTTCAGCTGCACGTTCACCTTTGGTTATTGCACCTGCTGCTGACGTTGATATGTATCTTAACAAAACCACAACTACAAATATTAAAAAACTGGAAGAGCTTGGACATTTTATTGTACATGCTGAAGAAGGAGAACTTGCAAGCGGGCTTTCAGGTTATGGCAGATTAGCTGATGTAAATAAAATCATAGATTCTGCTGAACTTGTTCTTTCAGGAATTAAAAAAGATTTAACCTGTAAAAAAATTCTTGTAACTGCAGGACCGACTTATGAAGACATTGATCCCGTAAGATATATCGGCAACCGTTCTTCGGGTAAGATGGGATATGCAATTGCAAAAGCAGCATTCCTTCGCGGTGCAGATGTAACATTAATTTCAGGTCATTCTTCTGAAGTTGCTTATCCGGAAATTAAACTTTACAAAGTCAGATCTGCAAAAGAGATGAAGACTGCCGTAACTAAAGAATTAAAAAGTAATGATATTTTAATTATGTCTGCTGCAGTTGCCGATTATAAACCGTCCAAAACTTCTCAGAAGAAAATTAAAAAAGAAGATAAACTTTCTTTGCTTGGTTTAACTCGAACAGAAGATATTCTCTCATCTATTAAGAAAGATTCCGCAAACGGAACAAGTGGTAAAAAAATAATAGGCTTTGCGCTTGAAACAAATAATGCAGAAAAGAACGCGCTTAAAAAACTTAAAGAAAAAAATCTAGATATGATAGTTCTGAATACTTTAAGCGATAAGAAGAGCGGTTTTGAGTATGATTCCAATAAAATTACGATAATCGGCAAATCCGGCAAAAAGAAAAGTTTTCCTCTTCAATCGAAATTCCAGGCAGCAAATAATATTTTAACAGAAATAGAAAAATTATCTTAGTGATTCTTGTGCTCTTTGTGCTCTTTGTGCCTTTGTGGTTGTCTTTTTACCACTAAGACACAAAGGACACTAAGTAACACTTAGTCTTTATTATGAGTGAAATCAAAAAACAAATAGTTGAAGCTTTAAAAGATCAGAAAGAGATTTTTGGAGATGAACTCTTTACTTCTCAATCATTAAACAGGAAAACAACCGTGGTGACTAAAATTAAAGATGAAAATGCAGATGACATTTCACTCTTCGATACTAAAGAGAATTGGGAGAAAGCAACATCACTTGAAGAACTCGATAAACTGATTAACAAATGTACAAAGTGTCCACTCCACAAAAGCAGAACGAATTTTGTATTTGGTGTCGGTAATCCGAATGCAGATGTAATGGTGGTGGGAGAAGGACCAGGCGCAGATGAGGATGCGCAGGGAGAACCTTTCGTTGGGCGTGCAGGTAAACTGCTTAATGAAATCTTAAAAGCAATAAATTTTCAGAGAGAAGAAGTTTATATTGCTAATGTTGTAAAAAGTCGTCCACCGGGTAATCGTACACCCATAGCTGAAGAAATGGAAGCGTGTGTTCCGTATCTTAAAAAGCAAATAGAATTAATAAAACCAAAACTTATCTTGTGTCTGGGCTTAACTGCCGCACAGGGACTTCTAAAAAAAAGAGATTCATTAACAAAATTACGGGGACAGATTTTTGATTATCTGAATGCAAAAGTAATGGTTACATATCATCCGGCAGCTCTTTTAAGAAATCCGAATTGGAAAAGACCATGTTGGGAAGATGTGCAGCAATTCAGAAAAATGTATGACGAAATGAAGTAAATGTAGGGACATAGCGATGCTATATCTCTGCTGAGATAAAAAAAGCACGGGGGCAAAATGTTAAATCCAAAATATCACAACCGCAGATCAATCAGGTTAAAAGAATATGATTACACAGAACCTAATTGGTATTATATAACAATTTGTACATACAACAGGGAAAATATATTTGGTCAAATTCGTAAAAGTAAAATGATATTGAACAAGTTGGGAAAAATTGTAAAAGAAGAATGGTTAAAAACAAAAGAGATAAGAAAAAATGTTGATTTGGATTATTATGTAATTATGCCAAATCATTTTCATGGAATTATAATAATAGAAAGTAGGGACACAGCGCGCTGTGTCCCTACAGATGGATACAGAAGATTTGGGAAGATGCAACCTGGTTCTCTTAGTTCAATCATTCGTTTATTTAAATCTGCTGTTACAAAAAGAATAAATGAAATTAGAGAAAAACCGGGTTCACCAGTCTGGCAGCGTAATTATTATGAGCACATATTGCGAAATGAAATGGATTTGTATTTTACGAGAAGATACATTGAATTAAACCCCCTCAAATTGGAAATTGATGAATATTTTGATGATGGTCTGAAGAAGACTCACTTAATTG
>CAZUOC010000022.1:0-11455 GCA_964622335.1 uncultured Ignavibacteriaceae bacterium | reverse complement strand
TGCAATTATTTTGATTTTGGGAAAAGTGATGTCGGGAAATAAACCGGAAGGAATATTCAGCAGTGAGAAAATTCCACCCAATAAAATTATCAACAAGATTACCGCTACAGGACTTTTATACTTCACATAGAAATTATTCATCGAATGATCTCAACCTTCGAAGAATCGGGCAATCCATAAGCTCCACCAGATACTATTCTATCTTCGGGACTGAATGAAGGATTTAAAATCTGTACTAAGCTATCCCTCTCAATTCCTTTCTTTATATTTACTCTTACTACGGTAGTATCGTTAATTAATTTCATAATCCAGAAAGAATCCTGTGTAACATTTGTTACAATGGAAGAGCGGGGTAAAACCAGTACATCTTTTGATTTATTAAACGGAATTCTTACCGTAACATTTAAGTTTTCGGGAAGTGTTTTATACTTATTTAACTTTATGTAATAGGTTTGAGTCTGGGTTGCTGAATTAACATTAGGTATGTTCCGGTCAACTGTGCCCTTGAGTATTTCACCATCCGGAAGTTGAATTTCACTGTTGCTTCCAATTTTGGCTTTAGATACGTCCTCAAACGGAACATTAACTTCAATTCTCATAGAGATAGGATTAGATATTAGCGCTAGTTGTTCACCGTTAGAAACAAAATCTCCCTGGTGATAATTTAATTCGGTAAGCACTCCGTCAGACTGAGCTTTTAACGTAACAATTCCTTTAAAATGTTCATTCCCGATTGATATATTTAAGCTATCTGATGCGGCTAATTCCATAGTCCTTATCTGGAACAAATCCTCACCCGGCTTTACAAAATCCCCTATGTTTTTATCAACCTTTTCAATAAATCCCTGGAAAGTCGCTCTTACTATTTCTTTTGTTAAAAAAACCGTGTTGCCATTTAATTCAATAAAATCACTTATACTGGTTCTAAATGGATGTGTGATTGTTACAGGTGTGCCGCTGTCTATTTCACGCGGAGTATCGTTTTCACCTCCACATGAATAAATCAGGAAAGGAGAGATTATCGAAAGGAAAAGGACTAAATTTAAAGGAGATGCTTTATTTGATTTTTTCATTTACCAGTTCCAATAGTTGTAATTGCTTATTTCAAGCTGATAATTTATTTCGGTTGAGATGTAGTTCTTTTGAAGATCAATATAATTTCTTAACTCAGTAAGGTAATCAATCATAGATAAATTGCCTTTTTCCAATTGTTCCAGGGATATGTTGAGTATTTTCTGATAATCTTCAACTTGGCTCTTAAAATCAGCAAGGTTTTTTCTTAAAGATTTTATCCTGTTTTCAGCATCTCTTCTTTGCATAAAAATATTATTGGACATATAATTTTTATAATCATCGGTTATTTTTTCAGCAATTAAACTCTGTTGTTCAGTGATGTCTCTTTGACCTCCGTCAAGAATCGGCATTGACAAATTTATTCCGGCGCTCAAGCCAAATCTTCGCTGAATCTCATTTAACTCAACAGCATTTAAGCCTGTATTAAAGAACAATTTAATTTGAGGCAAATACTTTGTTTCAAAAACATTTTGCTGAGCTGAAGTATTTAAACTATCAAGATAATACTGCTTAAGAAAATGCGATTGGTTTGGCGCATCTGATAAATTTAAAGTTAATGAATCAATCAAAACAGTCTGCGTATCAACTATCCCGCACATTGCATATAATTGAAAAATTCCGTTTCTATAATTTTGCCAGGTTTGATCAAGATTAATTTTCTGCGATCTTGTTTCAACCCTGAGCAGAAGATAATCCTGCACTTTGGCGAGACCTTTTGTCACAAGGTCTTCCATTATATTTAGGCGATTTTCAAGATTGCTGTCAATTTCTTTCGAAAGGTTATAGAGCTCTAGGTTTTGAAGTGTATTAAAATACTGGTCTATAACCTGTTTTTTTAGATTATGTTTTTCTTCATTTAGTTTATTCTCATAACTTTTACCCAGCACAGTTCTCTGCTCATTTAATGCATCAAGTAATGCACCATTAAAAACATTTTTGTCAACATTTATCAGTGCAGAGTATAAACCGCCATTTGTTATTCCAGCATCATAACCAATAGCTTTTGGATTTGGGTTTGTACTTATCAGGTGACCGTTATTATTAAAGTAAGGAGCAAATAAGTAATCGCCGGTTAGATAAACCTGGAACGAGGAGTTTTGCGCTTCATCAAGTTTTTTTTGAAGATCATTAATTAAGAATAGGTTACTATAGTTTTTAATTGCAGGTGAATTCTCTAAAGCTTTGTTTATGAAATAATCTAAACTGTATTGACTAAATATTAGCCTGGAAAAACCCAGTATTAAGAATAAAGTTTTAAACATTACCAATTGATTATTTCCTGACAAGATTTCATTTAAACTTCTTGTTGTTAAATAAGGGCAGAAGAAATCTTGTAGAAAATATACAAAAATCAGGATTAATTCTGCCCTTAATCATATTTTCATTTATTGAATTTTATTATTGTTTACTTTCTTACTTTTCACTCTCATTTTTCATTTTTTCTATCTTTTGAATATTACCTTTCGAATCTAATACAACTTCAGATTTTTTCCCGTCATACTTTACAACTACTTCATAAGATATTTTATCTTTCTTCGTTAATTTCTCAGTCTTTTGAATTTTACCCTCAGGATACTTTTTCATAACTGACTCCTTCACAACATCCGGTATATCATTAGATGATAAAGTTTCTTCTAATTCGACAACCTTGCCATCTTTTGTGTAAAGAAGATCTCTTCCTTGCTTCCCATCCATACTTTCAATCTCGTAATAAGTTTTGTCTTGCTCCTTTTCGATAGATGCCCCTTTTATTTCTGCATTCGGGTAGCTTTTCTGAAACGAAGTTAATACTTCTTTTGGCAGATCTTTCTTGTCTATTTTCTTTTCCTGCGCTAATAAGGAAACTGTGAATAGAAACGAAAATGATATAATCGATAATGATATATAAATGATTTTTAACTTCATCGTGAACTCCTTTTTTTAAATAAAATCTAACGTTTATAAAATAGTACTTGTATATGAAAACAAGATGAAAATTAAAATCGTTTACGTTGTTTTAAAAAATCTTGTGAACTTACAAAAGAAATGAAAGTGACCAATAAATTAAGAGAAGTTAAAGGGGAGTGTAACATTAAAAATTGTCCCTTCCCCTTCTTTACTTTCAACTGTTATCTCGCCTTTATGCAGCTCAACAATTTCTTTGGCAATCGCCAATCCTAATCCGTTTCCACTTACTTCAGCACGGATTTCATTTGATCTATAAAACCTGTTGAATATATATGGAATCTCTGATAAAGATATTCCAGGGCCAGTATCCTGGATGCTAATTCTAATTTTATTATCAACTATTCCCCCCAAAATAATTGTTACACTTGAACCGTTCATTGAATACTTAATTGCATTATCAATAAGATTTAAAAAAACACTTTTAAGCTTTTCATTATCAGCTTTAATTTCTATAGCATCATCAATTGATAAATTAATTTGAATGCCTTTTTTTATGGCCGCCTGGTTCATTGCCTGAGCACATTCGGCTATCAATTCGTCAATCCTTGTCTGATTAAGATTTAATCTCGCTTGAGAAGAATCTAGCTTAGCAATTGTTAAAAGGGAACTGGTAAGCTTTGTTAAACCCTCAATTTCAGAAAGAGCAATCTTAATACTCTCTTTTGTTTCGCTATCTTTTAACTTCCTTTCTAAAATTTCGAGTTCGGTTTGAATAACTGTCAGAGGTGTTCTTATTTCATGAGAAGCGTTTGCAACAAATCTTTTCTGGCTCTCAAATGCATTGTCAATCCTTTCAATCATTTCGTTCAGCGTCACACTTAGTGCCCTCACTTCGTCCTTTGCTTTAGGAAGCTCAAGACGTTTATCAAGGTTTTCAGCGGAAATATTTTTTGCTGTATCCGACATTTGAACAATTGGTTTGAATGCTGCCTTCGAAATAAAATAAGCTGCCAAGCCCGTTAGAATTAACCCTGCCGGGATAATTATTAAATACAGATAAAATAATCTATCAAGCACTTCATAAACATCTCTAACAGATGCCGCTGTTTCCAGGACAAATACAGAGTCATTTTCAGTCTCAAACTTACTCCATAAAATATGATATTTATGATGATCAATTTTTTGCCTTTCGTATTCAAAAGATTCATTTAAGACTTTACTCAAATTTATTGCCGGTGCTTTTGAAAGGATGGAATCTTCAACAATAGTTTCCCCCTTTTTATTAAATAGCTGGAATCTTTCACCGATTAAGCCTTTAGAGCTTATCGAAGTTAATTTTTTCATATTTAAAGATGAATTATCATCTAACTCATCCTCAATTTCCGTTCTTAAGGATATTGAATAACTTTTCAGATTTGTATCCAATTTAAGGAAGGCTGCTTCTTTGGTGCTGTTGTAAATGATTGCGGCAAAAATTGTAAGCATCAACCCGAAAACAACAGTATAGGCTAAAATGATTTTAAATTTTATTGAAAGCATTTAATACTTCCTTTGGGAAAAAATATAACCTACTCCGCGAACGGTATGAATAAGTGGAGAGTCAAAATCTTTATCTATTTTTTGACGCAAAAATTTAATAAATGACTCAATAACATTACTCCTAGGATCAAAGTTCATGTCCCACAAATGTTCTGAAATTTTCTCTCTCGATAATATTTTATCTGGGTTCATCATAAATAATTCAAGTAACCCGAACTCCTTTGAAGAAAGTCTTATTTCTCTCCCCTCCCTGTATGCAAGGTGAGTATTGAGATCCAGTTCAATTCCATAAATAGAAATTCTGGAACTTTTGACTTCTGAATTTCTTCTTGTAAGGGCTCTTATACGTGCCAGCAATTCGCCCAAATGAAAGGGTTTTGAAAGATAATCATCTGCTCCACTATCCAGTCCTTTTATTTTATCTAAAACATCATCAAGTGCAGTAAGCATTAAAATAGGTGTTTTAATTCCGCTTTCTCTAAGGTTCATACAGGTTTTTATTCCATCCTGTTTAGGAAGCATTATATCGAGAATTACTACATCATATTCATTGATTTTTGCAAGGGATTCACCTTCTATTCCATCTTTTGCCAGATCAACAGCAAAACTTTCCGATACCAATCCCTTTTTAATTCCCGCTGCAATTTTAATATCGTCTTCTATTATTAATATTCTCATTTAATCTTTTTCTCTTATTCTTAAAATTATAATTAAATATGAAAACAAAATGAAAAATTATAACAAGTCAAGGAAAATTTATACAGGGAAAGAAAAAAAATTTAAAAGGTTGACTTTTTAACTCCTCAAAACTCTTGTAGCATTTGCAATAGCAATTAAAGCAACTCCCATATCCCCAAAAACAGCTTCCCACATAGAAGCAATTCCTACACTTCCGAGAACAATAAAAAAGCCTTTTACAGCAAGTGCAAATAAAATATTTTGCCAGATAATCGTTCTTGTCTTTCTTGCAATTTTAATTGCCTCTGCAACTTTTGAGGGATGGTCCTCCATCAATACAATATCTGCAGCTTCCACTGCCGCATCAGAACCCAAACCGCCCATTGCAATACCTACATCTGCACGCATAATAACAGGTGCATCGTTTATTCCATCTCCGACAAATGCAACTTTCTTCCCTTTGGAAGATCTCCATATATTTTCTTCCACAATTCTTACTTTGTCTTCAGGAAGTAGTTCTGAATAAGATGAGGTTATTCCTATTTTTCCGGCAATATATTCTGCAGAGAATTTATTATCGCCAGTAAGCATTATAATGTTATTAATTCCAAGTTCTTTTAACTCTCTCACAGCTTCAATAGAATCTTCTTTGATCTCATCAGAAATTTTTATATAGCCTGCATAATTTCTATCCACGGCTACGTGAACAACAGTTCCTGGTACTTCACAATGATTATCTCCATGTTTAATATTTTCCGAATGAAGCATCCTGTCGTTGCCGATTGTAATCAATTTGTTATCAATATTTGCTTTAATTCCCTGCCCTGCTATTTCTTCAAGATTCGCCAGTTCAGAAGTATTTATTTCATTATCGTAAGCTTCCCTTATCGCAACAGCAATCGGATGAGTTGAATGTGACTCAGCTATAGCAGCATAGTAAAGAATTTTCTCTTTGCTCAATCCATTAGTTTGAACTATTTCGGTTACTTTAAAAACACCTTTCGTCAGGGTTCCCGTCTTATCAAAAACCACAGTATCTACTTCGGTAAGAGCATCAAGATAATTAGACCCTTTTACAAGAATCCCACGCTTCGAAGCACCGCCAATTCCACCGAAATATCCCAAAGGAATGCTAATTACAAGAGCACAAGGACAGGAAATAACAAGTATAACCAGTGCTCGGTAAATCCATTCAGAATAATCTTGTGAAGTAAAGAATGTCGGAGGTAAAAGAGCCACAAGCAATGCTATGCCAACTGCAGCCGGAGTGTAATAAGATGCAAACTTAGAAATAAACTTTTCTGTCTTAGCTTTCTTTTTGGAAGCGTTCTCTACTAGTTCAAGAATCTTTGAGATCGATGATTCGCCAAAAAGCTTTGTTACTTTAACAGTTATCAATCCTGTTTTATTAATCATGCCGGCAAGAACCGTATCATTAACATTTGCAGATTTTGGAACCGGTTCACCAGTTAATGGAAAAGTATCTACAAATGATGAACCTTCAATAACTCCACCGTCCAAAGGAATTTTCTCTCCAGGTTTTATAACTATCTCATCTCCAACTTTAACTTCTTTCGGAGAAACTGTAATAACTTCACCATTACTTTTCAGGTTCGCATAGTCCGGACGTATTTCTAATAATTTTTTTATTGATTTTCTCGAACGTCTTACAGAAATCCCCTGCATAAATTCACCGACGTTATAAAACAACATTACAGCTACAGCTTCAGGCAAAGCCCTGATTGCTATTGCACCAAGAGTGGCAACAGACATAAGAAAATTCTCATCAAAAAATTTTCCTTTAAGTAAATTCCTGAAGGCTTTGGCTAAAACCCCCCAACCGCTTATTAAATAAGCAGTTATAAAGACAATATATTCGCCGATTGAATAAGGAGTTTTGACCAAATAATCACGGAGGAACAAACCGGCCAAGAATAATGTGGCAACGATCAAGATAACAATTATTTCATTTCTTACTTCTGTTTTTTCTTTCATATAATCACTTTAGCTGTTCCTAATAAAATCTAAGAAATTAGTGAATGCTGTTGTTCAAATTTATAAAACTATAAGGAAATTAAAATACAAAAGAAAGGTTTGCCGGAAGTTTATTGAAAATCTGATGAAGTATCTATTCTTCTTGCTCCCATAAATCTTTCAGAATAATACTCGCTGCCGAGAGGTGTTACAATTACTCCATTACTTGAGCTTGCATGCACAAAAAGATTATCGCCAATAAAAATTCCTACGTGTCCCGGTTTTACTGTCTTGCGGGTATTAAAAAAAACAAGATCACCAAATCTCAGCTTATGTTTATCATCTATTTCGATACCCTGTGTATATTGTTCTCTTGCAGTTCTTAACAGATGTATATTACACGAATTATAAACAGCCTGCGTAAAAGCTGAACAGTCAATACCATTCTTCGATTCACCTCCGAATTTATAAGGAGCGTTTATGTACTTTACTATTTCCATCAGCATTTTTTCTTTAGCTGTTGAAGGAGCCTTGTTTATTCCCCCTGGAGAATAATATTTTTGCTTAAATGTTGAAACATCCACAGACTCTACATTATCCGGTATGTAATCGGGATCAGAATCATTACCATTATTTTCCCCAATCTCGTTATCCGGATACCTTACACGTGTAGTTTTCTTTTCTTTATTATTATCTGAGCCGTAACGGATTGAATTTGACGATGATGAGCAACCGGTTATAAAAAAAATGCCCGTCAATACAAGGGTAAATAATAAAGATTTAAAATATTTAATCGAAACCAACATCACCCAAGGTAATTCTTTAGATTCCTGCTCCTGGAAGTATGGCGTAAACGCCTTATAGCTTTTTCTTTAATTTGTCTTACCCTCTCGCGCGTTAAATTAAAACGCTCACCTATTTCCTCAAGAGTTAATGAATGTTCTTTGTTAAGTCCGAAATAAAGCTTTATAACTTCTCTTTCTCTTTCTGAAAGAGTTGAAAGTGCCCTATTAATCTCCTTTTTTAGCGACTCTTCCATAAGTTCCTGATCAGGAGACGGCAGTTCATTATTTTGAATTACATCCAGCAAACTATTCTCTTCACCCTGTGTAAATGGAGCATCCATAGAAATGTGACGACCAGAAATTTTAAGAGTATCGGCAACTTCGCTGACCTCCATATCGAGTTCTTTAGCAAGCTCTGCAGCATTTGGTTCCCTTTCAAATTCCTGCTCAAGATTGCTGTATGCTTTACCGATTTTATTTAAAGCTCCAACACGGTTAAGAGGAAGTCTAACTATTCTCGATTGTTCGGCAAGAGCCTGAAGAATTGATTGTCTTATCCACCAAACAGCATAAGAAATAAATTTGAAGCCCCTTGTTTCATCAAATCTCTTTGCTGCTTTTATAAGTCCGAGGTTTCCTTCATTTATTAAATCACCCAAAGAAAGTCCCTGGTTCTGATACTGCTTTGCAACACTGACTACAAACCTTAGATTTGCTTTGGTTAAAGTTTCCAGAGCTCGCGGGTTTCCTTTTTTTATTTCAATAGCAAGCTCTATCTCTTCTTCAGGAGTAAGAAGATCAACTCTTCCTATTTCCTGCAGATATTTATCAAGAGATTGACTTTCGCGGTTAGTAAATTGCTTTATGATTCTCACAAGCTACCTCAAGTTTATTTTTCAATGTTGATTGAATCAACAATGCCGACAATTGACGCATCAACAGGAGCCATATCAACTGGCAGTGGGATTACAGCCTCGGATGCTGTTATATAATAAATAATTTCTCCTGGCCCGGCTCCAACAGTATCTACTGCTATTATGGGTTCTCCAGTGTTTTCTTTTTCTGCATTAATCGGTTGAACAAACATCAGTTTAAATGTGTGCAGAGCTTCATACTTTCTGGTCGCCCAAACATTTCCTATTACTCTACCTAAGAACAAATCTCCTGCCAAAAATTATTGTTCAAATAAGGATACGTAAGACTTACTTCCTTCTTTTTATTAAAGTTAGTTTTTCTGTTCTTGTAAGAATTTCTTAAGCGGGACATCCAGTTTATCTACAATAGCCATTATTACTGCATCAACTGGTTTATTTTTTGTAAACTCGGTTTGCCTTGAAGAACTCCCCGTTGCCACCAAAACAACCTCACCTTCGCCTGCACCTACACTATCTACTGCAACAACAAAATTATCTTTTTCTTTAAGGTTAAGATCAAGCTGCTTTACGATCAGGAACTTTGCGCCAACAAGATTTTCATCTTTTCTTGTTGACCAAACAGTTCCGATTACTCTTCCTAAAAACAATTTTTATTCTACTATGATTATTGTTAAGTGTTAATATAGTTTTACAATTAATGATTATCAATAATTTAAAAAGCTTTTTCCTTTCAGAGAATTTTCTACTTCAAAAAAATCTGCTACGGTTTTACCTGCATCAGAGAAAGTTTCCCTTGTACCTAAATTTTTTCCTGCTATATCTTTTCTATAAAATAATAAGGGAACATATTCTCTGCTATGATCAGTGCTTGGAGTTGTAGGATCGTTACCATGGTCCGCCGTAATAATAACTGCATCTGTGTTATCTATTCTCTGAAGAAACATATGAAGAAAGTTATCGAACTCTTTCAGGGCTTTTGCAAAACCAGTCGGATCGTTCCTGTGACCAAAGTAAACATCAAAATCAACTAAGTTTGCAAAAATAAATGAGTTGTTAACCTGGTAAGCATATTCTAAAAGTTTAAGACATCCTTCGTCATTGGTTTTAGTTTTTTCTTGTGTTTTAATTCCCCTGTAATTAAAAAGATCATTCACTTTCCCGATAGCAACAGTATTAATATTATTCTTTAATAAAATATCCAATATGGTTTCATCTGTAGGATTAATGGAAAAATCTTTTCGGTTCACCGTTCTTTTATAGTTACCTGATTTACCGATAAACGGTCTTGCAATAACTCTCCCGACATTTATGGGAGGCAATAAAATTTCTTCCCTTGTAATTCGGCAAATTTCATAAAGCTTCTCAAGAGGTGTTACTTCTTCGTGGGCAGCAATCTGAAAAACAGAATCGGCAGAAGTATAAACTATTGGAAAACCAGTTTTAACATGTTCATCCCCAAGCTCTTGTATTATTTCTGTTCCTGATGCAGCTTTGTTTCCAAGCACTCCTTTACAACCTGTTTTATCAATAAACCTATTTATTATATCACTCGAAAATCCATCAGGATAATAAGAGAAGTCCAGATCAACTTTTAACCCCGCCATTTCCCAATGACCGGTTGTGGAATCCTTCCCTAATGATATTTCTTTCATTTTACCGAAAGATGCTAAAGGGTTTGAGACTTGAGAAACACCTTTAATATCATCAATATTTCCAAGTCCAAGTTCTGCCAGGTTAGGAAGATCAAGTCCATTAACTGCCTTGGAAATATTAACAAGTGTGTTGCTCCCCTTGTCGCCATAATTTCCCGCGTCAGGGAGCTCCCCCACACCAACACCATCAAGTATAATTAAAAAGAAATTTTTCATTAAGGCCTAAGAATTTAATTCTGCTTTTTGCTAACAGAAAGATCGGATTTAATTAATATTCTTAACTGTGTTACCGCCTTTTTCCAGGGCTTTCTTCAAAGCTAAGTCGGCATTGTAAATTATTTCTTCAACATCTGTTTTATTATTGCAGGAAGCGACACCGATTGAGACAGTGTAAGTCGTTTGTTTTGAAACTATCTCTATTGGCTTGCGGGCAATCTTAACGCGTAATTTTTCTGCCCAGACAAAAACATCTTTTGTCGTAGAATTAAAAAAGAACACTCCAAAAACTTTGTCGTCTAGTCTGCCAAAAAGATTTAAAGGTGTAATTTCATCTGATATAGTTTCTGAAACAGCTTTCAGAACTTTTGGTAAAGGGTTATCATCAAAGAGAGATTCCTGTTCCAAAAAATCATCAATCCGAACCAAAGCTAATGCACCCGGCACTTTCAACTGAAGTGCCTTTACAAGATCAGACAACATCCTTTCCTTAAAAGTATGTGCATTCAGAGTTTTTGTTTCTACATCTACAGAAAGAAAACTTTTTAATAATGATTGAGTTGAATGAGCATGAATAACAAAAGAAAGTAGATTAGCTGCATTTTTAAGAAACTGTATATCTGCATTTGTATAAGTATTTTTCTTCAGGCTTTCAAAACATAATACACCGTAATTCTGGTTATGATGAACAAGGGGTATTGCAATAAAAGAACCATCAAAGCTTACATCTTCAACTTTTGAAAACCTGATGTACCCGCCTGTACTTGTATCATCA
>CAZUOC010000021.1:2492-12031 GCA_964622335.1 uncultured Ignavibacteriaceae bacterium | reverse complement strand
GGAGGTTATCAAATCTTTCCAAGATATTATACTGACTTTACTCCTTCTGCAGTAGTTCCTGTAGAATTAGTTTCTTTCTCAGCTTCAGTAAAAGATGGTGCAGTTTTATTACGCTGGTCAACTGCTACTGAAGTAAACAACAAAGGCTTCCAAATTGAGAGAAAATCTTCTACAGAAGATTGGAGCAGAATTGCATTTGTTGACGGCAAAGGAACAACAACAAATCCCCAGATTTATTCCTATGCTGATAATTCTATAAAATCCGGAAATTATTCATACAGACTAAAACAAGTAGATTTTGACGGCTCATACAAATATTCTAACGTTGCTGAAGTCAGCTTTACTTCTGTTACAAAGTTTGAGCTTGCTCAGAATTATCCAAATCCTTTCAACCCGAGCACAACAATTAGTTTCAGCATTCCTGAAGCTTCTAATGTTTCACTAAAGATTTTCAACACTCTCGGACAGGAAGTAAAAACTTTAGTTAACGGGTTTAAAGAAGCTGGTTCTTATAAAGTTAATTTCGATGCAAAAAATCTTACAAGCGGACTCTACTTCTATAAAATAGAAGCAGGTACTTTTTCACAAGTTATGAAGATGATGCTTCTTAAATAAGAACTCTGTATTTTTTTGTTTTACAAAGCCCGGCTCGTCCGGGCTTTTTTTTGTTCACCTCTTTGATTCGAGAACCAAATCTTTCAAATGTGAGAACAATTCTAATCTAAATTCCCCAATTTTATAAACCGTTAAAACGGTTGTCCAATTATCATTTCAAATGTTAACCCACGGCTTAAGCCGTGGGTTAACGTGTAAAAGTCGCCCTGTTGTAACTGTTTCAACAGTTTTTACTACAATAGAGTTATCTTAATTAAATGTTAAAGAAAATTATAATTATGTACAGAATGCAATGGCATTATCATTGCTTAATAGCAAGTAAGTATTTATGTTTGTCAACAGATGAAAAGAAAAATATTAATATCGACTTTAATGCTTCTGTTTCTTGTTTCAACAACAGGATTGTCAGTTACCATTAGTTTTGGCAGGATGGCGGATGCTCAGAATAAAGATGCCTGTATGATGCATCATAAACCGGTAAGTTCCGGTTGCTGTGCCGATGAAACTTCTGAAAATCCCCATCTGGTTTCTTTTGAAAATCTAGGCTGCTGTGAGATTGACTTCGTATTTAATAAAGTCAAAGATGACTTCGTCTCTAACAAACCAGATGTAAATATTTTCTTATCTTCTGAAAATTTACTTCAACCGGTTACATTAACTACATTATCAACTGATTTTTCTTTTGATGTACTTTTTTACTGTGATTCTTCTCCCCCATTTCTGATTAATCCAGAATTACATATCACTAATTCTATCCTCCTGATTTAAACCCTTAAATAGTTTTTAAAAGGGTTACGGGATAACTATATCCTTTTTCGCATCCTGTAATTCCCTCTTCATTTTTTTTATTTCGTTTCAACTTGAAAATGACTGTATAAATCTATTAAGGATTTCAGATGAAAAAAATATTTCTTATGTGCTTAATAACAATAGCAACACTTGGTATAAATATAACCTATGCACAAACTACTGATTTAGACTCCCTGATTAACAAAGCAATTAAAGTCAGCCCAAAGCTTTCGATGCTGCGTGCAAAAAGGAATGTTACAGGAAATAAAATTCCACAGAATTCCAATTTGCCAAACCCGATGTTAATGTTTGGATTAATGAATCTTCCAACGAATTCATTTTCATTTAACCATGAGCCAATGACACAGAAAGTAGTCGGGTTGCAGCAAACTATTCCCTTCCCAGGAAAATTATCTGCAATGGAAGATGCTGCAGCTATCGATACTCTTATAATTGATAAAGAGATCGAGGATGCAACAAATGAGATCAGGAAAGATGTTAGTGAGAAATACTACTCACTTAGTTTTTTCCGAAAAAGCATTATGTATGCAAAAGAAAATAAAAATCTGCTTAAAAAAATTTCGGAGGTGGTTAGTACAAAATATTCCGTTTCCACCGCAAGTCAGCAAAATTTAATAAAAGTACAATTAGAGATAACAAACATCTCAGACAAAATAGAAGATTTAAAGAGTAAAGAAGGTTCTGCCCTTTCAGCATTAAATGCACTTCTATTGCAGGATGCAAACACACTAATTCCTACTGGAACTTTTGATTCAATTAAGACAATAGATATTACAGTAAAACAACTCGGTTCTCTTGCGAAAGCCTACAGACCGTTCCTGCAGGGAATACAACTTTCAGAGGAAAAAGGTAAGCTGAAACAAAGTGTTGCCGAGAAAAATTACCTGCCGAATTTCACTCTTGGTGTTCAATACGGTCAGAGAGGAACTCTACAGAAAACAGGTATGGAACAAGCTGATTTTCTTTCTTTCTCAGTAGGCGTTTCACTACCGATCGATTATGGTGGAAAAATATCATCGGGAGTTGATGAAGCAGTTTCTATGCAGGAAATGTATTCACAGCAATATTACCAGGCATTTCAATACCTGAACGGTGTGTTCGGTATAAATGTAACCGATCTTAATTCTTTAAAAGAAAGAATCAATTTATTTGAAACAGCACTGCTGCCACAGGCTCGACAAAACCTTAGTTCGGCACTCTCAAGCTACCAGGTAAATAAAGTTGATTTCATAAATGTTATTGATGCACAAAAACAACTTTACATGATTGAAACCAATCTCTATAAATTAAAAACAGATTACCTGAAAAAAATAGCTGAACTGGAATTTTTAACCGGAACAAGCCTGTCTACCGAACAGGTAGACCTGCCTGACGGTAGGTAGATTTAAGAAATAATTATGGAGAATAATAAAGTGAAAAAGCAAAATATAATCATTGGAATACTTGTAATAATAATTGCAGTGTTACTGTTTCTCTGGCTCAGTAATTCCGGTAGCAGTAACAGTGTTGCTAATATGAATAACAACTCACAACATACAACACAAAAGGAAAGAAAAGTTTTATTCTGGCGTGCACCTATGAACCCGAATGAAGTTTATGATCATCCCGGAAAATCTAAAATGGGAATGGACCTCGTACCTGTTTATGAAGATGAAGCTTCCGGCGGCGGCGTTGTAACAATCAGCGGTGCTGTTCAACAAAATATGAATGTTAAAACTGCAGTTGTTGAAGAAAAAAATCTCAGCTCACAAGTCGTCACTAACGGAATACTTCAAACAGATGAAGAAAAAGAATACGTAGTCACAACAAAAGTCAGCGGCTGGATTGAAAAGTTATATGTTAACTATACGGGACAAAAAATAGCAAAAGGTCAAAAGCTGATCGACATTTATTCTCCCGAACTTGTTGCTGCTCAACAGGAATTGATAACAGCTTTATCTTATGGTTCATCTGTTATGAACAGCTCTGACAAAAACATTGCCGGAAGCGGTCAGGAGCTTATAAATAACAGCATAAGAAAACTTGAACTGCTTGATGTTCCCGATAATGAAATAAAAAGAATTGAAAATACAAAAGAGATTAAAAAATACGTTACACTTTATGCTCCTTTTGATGGAACGGTCATTCATAAAAATGTAATAGAAGGACAAAAAATAGGAGCTGGTACCCCGTTATTGAAGATAGCCAACCTGAATAACCTCTGGCTACTTGCAGATATTTATGAATATGAATTACCAAAAATAGAATTAGGCTCACCTGCCGATATTACCTTCAATTTTTTACCGGGAAAGGTTTTCAAGAGTAAAATTTCATTCATCTATCCCACTCTTGATGATAAGACGAGAACAGTAAAAGTCAGATTTGATATTCCAAATTATAATGACCGGTTAAAACCTTCTATGTTTGCCAACATTATTATTAATGGAAAAAACCTCGGCAATCATCCTGTTATACCTGAACAGGCAGTACTTAGAACAGGACAGAAAAATATTGTAATCCTTGCTTTAGGTAAGGGGAAATTCAAACCTGTTGAAGTAACACTTGGTAATTATTCAAGCGGATACTATCAGGTTATTGACGGAATAACCACAGGAGACACAATTGTAACTTCCGCACAATTTCTAATTGATTCCGAAAGTAACCTGAGAGCCGCATTATCACAATTCGGAAGTTCTTCTCCAAAAGATACTACGATGAATATGAAATCCGGCGACAAAATGGATTCGACGAAAGATATTGAGAAAGAAGACAACTCTGAAGTTAATGATCCAAGAATAAGAAAAGGTGTAATAGATCTTTCCTCTATAGACAAAAATAAAGACGGAAAACTTTATGAAGATATAATGGATTGGAATGTTATTTCGGATGAACCAGGTGAATGTCCTATTTGCGGAATGACATTGAAAGAATACAATATTAAAGAAGTAGAAAAGAATTTGACTGAACATGGATTTAAGTATAAAAAATAATATTGTCATTCTGAGCGCAGCGAAGAATCTAAATAGATTCTTCATTTCGCTTCGCTCATTCAGAATGACACTACTGAACAAAAAAAGTTTTGGAGAATTTAAATGATAACAGATAATCCGGTTAAAGATGGAATAATTGCCAAGATAATTGAATGGTCAATTAATAATAAAATATTGGTAATAATATTAACGGCTGCACTCATATTCGGAGGAATCTGGGCAATTCAAAATACAGCAGTTGATGCAATTCCCGATCTGAGCGATGTGCAGGTAATCATATTTACAAAATATCCCGGACAGGGTCCCCAGATAGTTGAAGACCAGGTAACATATCCGCTTACTTCAAAAATGCTTTCAGTTCCTTATGCAAAAGATGTAAGAGGCTATTCGTTCTTTGGTTTTTCAATGGTCTATATAATTTTTGAAGACGGAACAGATCTCTACTGGGCAAGAAGCAGAGTGCTTGAATATCTGAGTTCGATGAGAAGTTCTCTGCCTCAAGGCATTTCACCCGAACTCGGTCCCGACGCCACGGGATTAGGATGGGTTTACCAGTATGCACTTCAGTCAAAAAAAAGAAGTATACAGGAATTACGTTCAATCCAGGATTGGTTTTTACGTTACGAATTGGCAGCAATTCCGGGCGTATCTGAGGTTGCAAGTGTTGGCGGGTTTGTAAAACAGTACCAGGTAAATGTTGACCCTACAAAATTAGCATCTTACGATATTCCTCTTAGCATGGTTAAGATGGCGATAAAGAAGAGTAATAATGATGTCGGCGGTAGACTAATGGAAATGGGCGAAACTGAATTTATGGTAAGAGGTTTGGGATACATAAAAAGTATCGATGATTTGAAAAATGTAGCAATCGGAAAAAACAAAAGTACCGGTACGCCAGTTTATTTAAAGGATGTCGCCAATATAGATATTGGACCGGAATTAAGAAGAGGACTTGCCGATTTGAATGGTGAAGGCGAAGTGGTTGGTGGAATTATAATTCAACGTTATGGAGAAAACGGGCTGGCTGTAATTAATAAAGTAAAAGCAAGATTACAGGAATTACAATCTTCACTACCTCCTGATGTTCAGATAATCCCTGTATATGACAGGAGCGAGCTCATTCATAAAGCAGTAGATAATTTAGGCGATAAACTTTTAGAGGAAGGTTTGATTGTTGCATTAGTAATTATTCTTTTCCTTCTTCACATCAGAAGTTCACTCGTTGCAATTTTCACTTTACCAACAGCAGTCCTTGCTGCCTTGCTCGTTATGAAATTCCAGGGACTAAATGCAAACATTATGTCTCTAGGTGGAATTGCAATTGCAATCGGGGCAATGGTTGATGCAGCAATAATTATGGTTGAAAATTCTCACTCTCACATTCTGCATAATCAACTTCTGCCCGAAGAAAAACGGAGACCTCATTGGGCAGTAATTCTTGAGTCGTCGAAAGAAGTAGGACCATCAATATTTTATTCACTATTGGTGATAACTGTTTCCTTTATTCCTGTATTTACTCTTGAAGCACAGGAAGGGAGATTGTTCAAACCACTGGCATTTACAAAAACATATTCAATGGCTGCAGGAGCAATACTTGCAATCACAATCGTTCCTGTTCTTATGGGTTACTTCATACGGGGTAAAATGAAAAAGGAAGATGATAACCCTGTAACCAGATTTTTAATGAGAGTATATCATCCAATCGTAGATTTTGTTCTGAAAACAAGATGGTGGGTAATTATTCTTTCTTTATTAGTTGTTGTGGTAACTTACATTCCTTTCTCAAAGTTAGGTTCGGAGTTCATGCCGCCTTTGTATGAAGGTGACTTGCTTTATATGCCTACAACGTTACCGGGAATCTCAATTACTAAAGCAAAAGAAATATTACAGCAAACAGATAAAATCATAAAATCATTCCCGGAAGTTAAATCAGTATTTGGAAAAATTGGTCGTGCAGAAACAGCTACTGACCCAGCTCCTCTCTCGATGATCGAAACTACAATTCAACTAAAACCTGAAGACGAATGGCAGGAAGGAATGACTCGTGAAAAATTAGTTGAAGATCTCGACCAGGCTGTAAAAATTCCCGGACTTACAAACGCATGGACTATGCCGATCAAAACAAGAATAGATATGCTTTCAACAGGAATTAAAACTCCGGTGGGAATTAAAATTGCCGGACCGGATTTAAATGTACTTCAGGATATAGGTAAAAAAATTGAAGAAGTTACAAGAACAATCCCGGGAACACGTTCTGTTTATGCTGAAAGATCTGTCGGGGGAAATTATGTTGACTTTAACATTGACAGAAATGCAATAGCCAGATACGGGCTTACAATTGGCGATGTTCAAAATGTTTTTATGTCGGCAGTCGGTGGCATGAATATTACACAAACGGTTGAGGGGCTCGAACGTTACCCAGTTAATCTTCGTTACCAGAGAGACTACCGCGATAACATTGAAGCATTAAAAAGAGTCCTTGTTCCACTACCCGGAGGTGGAAACATTCCGCTTGATGAATTAGGCGATGTTGAAATCCGAAAAGGTCCGCCTATGATAAAATCTGAAAATGCACGACCAAATTCATGGGTTTACATCGATATTGAAAACATTGATGTAGGAACTTATGTACAAAACGCGCAAAAGATAATTGCCGAGAAAGTAAAACTTCCACAAGGATATTCGTTGATCTGGAGTGGGCAATATGAATACATGGAAAGAGCAGCTAAAAAACTTGCAATGGTTCTTCCTCTAACGCTATTGATCGTTCTGTTGCTGCTTTATTTCAACACAAAGTCATTTATCAACACAGGGATAATCATACTTGCTCTTCCGTTCTCAATGGTTGGTGCTACCTGGTTCTTATTTATGTCGGGTTATCACCTCAGTGTTGCCGTATGGGTAGGTATAATTGCATTGCTGGGTGTTAGTGCCGAGATGGGAGTCGTGATGCTGCTCTACCTTGAAATATCTTATAATAAAATGAAGAGGCAAGGATTGTTGACGTCACTCGAAAAACTTAAAGAAGCAATCTTCCAGGGAGCTGTAAGGAGAATTCGTCCCGTCGTGATGACGGTTACTGTTCTTCTGCTTGGTCTGCTGCCCATACTTATTGGTCAGGGCTCCGGTTCCGATGTAATGAAAAGGATTGCAGCACCAATGTTCGGCGGAATTATTACTGCACTTATAATTCAGCTCGCTTTCTATCCTGCTATCTTTTATGTGATAAAGAAAAGACAGGTGCTAAAAATAATGGAGCAAAATAACACGGAGGAAAATTAAAATGAAAGAGATAAAGGCATATATAAGACATGATAAGGCCGACATCGTAATTGAAAAATTAGAAGAAGCCGGCGTAAAAGGTATGACCCTGCTGGACGCAAATGCTCTTGCAGAATGGGCAGATAAGGAAGCATTTAGCTTCTCTATAGAGTATGTACAAAAATACTCCAAAGTAGTTAAGATAGAACTGATCTGTAATAATGAAGATAGTGATAGGTTAGTTGATGTGATTAAAAAATATGCACACACGGGCAACAGCGGTGACGGATGGATATTTGTTAGCCCTGTTGAGAAAGCAGTGCATATAAAAACAGGTGAAACAAACGATTTTAAAAATTTATAACCATAAACCAAAAGGAGATATAAAATGTTAAGTAATATCAGTAAAACATTTCCATCAGTTTTAGTTTTTGCAGTAATGTTCACGGTTTTATCATCTGCACAGGAGAAACAGGATTCATCTGCAAAGAGCAAAACTATGGATATGAATATGCACAAAATGGAAATGATGAATGACTCAACTCACCAGATGAAAGACAATAAAGAAATGTCTGAAGAAAAAGATTCAATCGTACACAGCGGTGTAATCGACCTGCAATCAATTGATAAGAACAAAGACGGGAAAGTTTTCCAGGATGTGATGGATTTCAATGTTATATCAGACAATCCGGGTAAGTGTCCACTTTGCGGAATGAAGTTAAAGGAAGTTTCATTAGAGAAAGCGAAGGATATTCTTATTAAAAACAATTTTAAAGTGAAGGAGAACTAAGAATAATGGGAATAGTAGTTGGCTTAGGGTTTATCGCGTTAGTTGCTTTCTTTGCTGTCAGGAAGTTTAAAGCGGCAAATAAAAAAGACTGCTGCAAATAGATCATAAATAATTTAAGGAGTTTCACAAGAGTACAAGAATGAAAAGATCACTGAACCTTATCGTGCTGTTAATGCTAAGCACAATTTTTACGGCTTCGTTTGCACAGGGCGGACACTATGACCCGGATACTCTTCAGGTTGTTACTGCTAATGGATTTGCTATTGTAGACACAACAATCGGTATGAATAAAATGTATTACCTCGATGAAGATAATGACGGGACCCCTGATTATTTTTTAAATTTTGGTCCATTGTGGTACGAGCCCGATAGTTCAACTGCTGCAAGACCAAATGACGCAGCTCAAATAACAATAACAGGCGGACTCGCAGCTTCGATAATGATGAACGGTTATCCAATGATTATTGTTTACGAAATCAATGGAAAATATTGGAGAGATCCTTATGATCCTTTCTGGAATCATATGGGAACTAATCACGGCGGCAATTATATGATGGATAGTTGTTACACATCCGGCTTCGGGTGGATGCACAATTCTTTGCAGACTGTTTCACTTAGCGGTCATGCACTCATAGATACAACATTCATTATGGCTCATTATTATATTGATGTAAATAATGATGGTACACCTGACTACTACTTAAATTTCGGACCGCCATGGTATGAACCAACCTCCGGTGCTGTCCGTCCTGAGTTTGGTGATTCGATAAACATTGTCGGTGGAATGCTCAACAATGGACTTCTCCCAATGTTAGTTGTTTATGAGATAAATGGATTACAATGGAGAGACTCATCGAGCATCGGTCAAAATTTTGGCGGCGGCTGGATTCACAGAGACATGAATGGACAGCAACAATTTCACACACCTTACGATAGTATGGACATGGTCACGATAAACCCGGGCTGGTGGAGCAATGGAGGCGGGCATCACGGTGGAATGAGTGATTCATTATTTTGCCAGATACTTGAAATTTTTCCTAAAGATATTCATACTCTCGGTGATGAGAATGCATTCGCCGGTTATGAAATGGATT
>CAZUOC010000021.1:0-2482 GCA_964622335.1 uncultured Ignavibacteriaceae bacterium | reverse complement strand
ATCAATAATTTTGGTAAGGTTAGCCACAATCTTGATTGAGGTAAAACTATAGACTTCTGTATTAAAATCACGTCCGGATGGATTAATTACTGTAGTATCCAATTGAGTGGATTTCTTTTCTACATCAATGATGGGCGGAGGAATGAATAACCAGATGAGTTGCGGTGGTCATATGAACTTTAATAGTAATGCAGATTTTCAATTCCATTTTACTAATGAACAATTAACGGATGCAAACATTACCGCATCATCTGTTAAAGTAAAATATTGGGATAGCGATATTAATCAGTGGAAAGAAATTTCCAATGCAACTTTAAACACTGTAAGTAACACTATTACTTTCAGCCAGACAACAGCGGCTAATTACTTTATTCTAACAGGAGATTCACCTACTTCAGTTGGGAACACTGGTAATGCACTGCCGGATCAGTTTATTCTAAAACAGAATTATCCCAATCCTTTTAATCCCTCAACAACAGTAGAATTTTCTCTCTCTGAGAGAACAAAGGTTAAGCTAATCGTGTCTAACATTCTTGGAGAGAAGATTGTCGAGTTAGCTGATGGAATATATAACAGTGGAAATTATTCATTTAAATTTGACGGAAGGAATCTTTCTTCAGGTGTTTATTTCTACCAATTGATAACCGGCAAGTCTGTTCAGGTAAAAAAAATGCAGTTAATTAAATAGGGAATGAGTTACCTTAGAGGTTACTGAGCAGATGACAATGTGCTAACCTCGAAGGTTAGGAAAGTAAAGGAGTAAAGAAAATGTTTCATAATTTTTTCTTTGGTGGAATGTGGTTCGGCTGGATTTTTTGGATTGTTCTTATTGCATTGGTTATCTGGCTCGTGCTTAACCAGGGCAGCAGGAACAGACAGAACTATCTGCCTCCGCAACAAGCATCTCCGTTGGATACAATTAAAACGAGATACGCAAAAGGAGAAATTAATAAAGAGCAATTTGAACAGATGAAAAAAGATCTAAGTTAATTTAATATGATCTGATAATCCAAAAATTCTGTTAAACTTTGTTAAAAGAATGTAACGCATATAGCTTTTAAACAATTTATTTTTCATCTGTAACAAAAAAATTAAATGACTCGAAAGGAGTTGAAAAAATGTTAACAAAAAAATTGTTTGCAATTATTCTCGCAGGTCTTCTTATCTCATCGACATTTATTATCGAAGCCCAACAGGATAATTCTGTTGAACAAATGATGAAAAACGACCAGAAGAGAAGCCAGGTAATGGACTACATGATAAATCATCAAAATATCATGCAGGAATTCATGAACAAAATGATGAATAATAAGGATGCCTGGAATTCAATAATGGGTTATATGATGGACAATAATCATTCACGCTGGAATATGATGAACCAGATGTTTTCAAAAGCGAATTCCGATAGCTCATTTTATAATCAAATGTGGCAATACATGCATAATCACAGCAATATGATGGGTATGATGCAGGGCATGATGGGAAATAACATGCACGGCGGAATGATGAATCATGATATGATGGGTCATGGAATGATGAATGATTCAACTAAATAATTCGCGGGAATTATGGATTTCACCTTCGGTAAAAAATAAGAGGAGATTCATTCATTTCCCCGTTTCTAAAAAGGACGGGGAAATGATTAATGAGGAAGGTTAAAATGAAAAACGAACATCATAATCACAACTCCCATGAAATGGAGCATCATAAACATTCAAATCATGATCATACCAAACATAATGATCAAAGTTCTCATGAAAAGATGAATCACAAAAAGGATGAGCACGGCGGGCATAACCATTCGGAACATCACGGTCATATGATTAAAGATTTTAAGAAGAGATTTTGGATTTCACTTGTGATTACAATTCCAATCCTTCTTCTCTCTCCCCTGGTCCAGCAATTTCTGGAACTTAAAGAAGTCTTGCGTTTCACTGGCGATATCTATGTTTTGTTTGCACTTTCATCGTTTACATTTTTCTATGGAGGTTATCCATTCCTAAAAGGTTTTGTCGATGAATTGAAAAACAAGCAGCCGGGCATGATGACATTGATCGCACTCGCGATCTCAGTTGCATATTTCTACAGCAGTGCTGTTGTGTTCGGTGTAAAAGGTGAAGTTTTCTTCTGGGAGCTTGCAACTCTTATTGATATTATGCTTCTCGGGCATTGGATTGAAATGAAATCTGTAATGGGCGCTTCAAAGGCTCTTGAAGAGCTTGCCAAGCTTATGCCGGATGAAGCTCATAAAATTGGTGATGACGGAAATGTTACAGATGTTCCGGTTTCCGAACTTAAGCACGAAGCTAAATTATTAATAAAACCGGGGGAAAAAATACCTGCCGATGGAAAAATCTATGAAGGGAAAACATCTATAGATGAATCAATGATTTCGGGAGAATCCAAACCTGTTAACAAAACTAAAGGCGATGAAGTAATCGGCGGATCAATTAATGGTGAAGGCTCAATAAAAATTGAAGTT
>CAZUOC010000020.1:0-12244 GCA_964622335.1 uncultured Ignavibacteriaceae bacterium | reverse complement strand
CAATCAGATATATCTGCAAGAATTTTAACGTTTCAATTAGGATCAGCACTGAAGTTTAGCCTTATCTAAAATTTAGGAGAATCTATGAAACAATTTATATATTTAATTTTCACGCTGGCATTATTAATAACTTTTTATGGATGTAGTAATAATGATAACGTTACTAATAATCCTCAGGGGCTAGGTGGTTTGGGCGGCGGAACAGGAAATGTAACCATTCAGGTTCAGGGACAAGCGGATGGACAGGGCAATTACATTTTCTATATTAATCCTAGCGTTGCAATCAATTTAACAAATGTTACGGCAAGTGTGCCTGCGCAGCAATATGAGGAAACAATTGCTATTAATGAACAATATCAAGCTGGCACGCTTCAGAGTTGTATACAGTACGCAGAAAATGTGATTCAAACTGGTATGCAGTTTACTTTCAGATTTGTTGGGACAATAACCAATGGGGGGCAAAATTTCGACGTCACAACAAATTATACTATCCCATAATGGGTATTGTTTAACTTGCTTAAGGCTGCATAAAGCAGCCTTTTTTATTCGGATTTCTGGTTTATTAGTAATAACTGTCTTTCCAATCACATTAATTTTTATATTCACATTTTTTCTACGGTATTTAATTCATACAATATTTATTTTCATCGTATGAAAACCGTTTGTATAAAATATTTACTAGTGTCTCTAATCTTCGTAAAGATTGGCTTTTCACAAAAAAGCTATCAATCTTTTATCGAATACGAAAAAGCTCACTTCCAAAAAACGTTTGAAAATAATAACACTAAGTATCCGGGCGATTCTACTTTTAATGTAAACTATTACAGGCTTGATTTGAACATCAGCTATTCTCCCCAATCTTTGGTGGGAGGGGTTACTGTTTCCGCAAAGAGTTTAGAAAATAATTTAAACTCTATTTTTCTTGATTTTACAGATGTTTTAAGTGTTGATTCGGTAACATCAAATAATCAGTCTTTATCATTTAATCATTCTGAAAACAAACTTGTTATTTCTCTGAATAAATCTTATTCATATAATGAACCTTTTATAATTATTGTTTCTTACCATGGTGTTCCGGTAAGAACCGGTTTTGGCAGCTTTGTATTTGATTCACATAATGGTGAGCCTTCTATATGGACATTGAGCGAGCCTTACGGCGCAAGAGATTGGTGGCCATGCAAAGATACTCCGACAGATAAAGCAGATTCGTCCGATGTATTAATTACATGCCCTTCTGATCTTATCGGCGTTTCAAACGGTACACTTACAAATATTCTTGATAACAACAACGGGACAAAAACTTATATTTGGAAAAGCAGATATCCAATAGCCAATTATCTTATCTCTCTCGCCGTTTCAAATTATTCTGTATACACAAAATATTTCCATTACTCGGAAACCGACTCGATGACGGTTGTTAATTACATTTACCCGGAGGACCTTGACGAAGTAAAGCCGGAACTTGACAAAACAACAAAAATGCTTGATATATTCAGTAAACTTTTTGGAGAATATCCTTTTTTAAAAGAAAAATATGGTCACGCAGAATTCGGAAGTGGGGGAATGGAGCATCAAACAGTAACATCAATTGGAATATTTAATGAAGGAATTATAGCACATGAACTTGCGCACCAATGGTTTGGAGATAAAATAACCTGTAGAAATTGGGAAAATATCTGGCTGAATGAGGGCTTTGCTACCTACGGTGAGGGTTTGTTTTATAATTTCTCGGGCGATACTCAATCCTATAATTCCTTCTTAAGTTATAATATTAGCCGTGCAAAAAATGCTGCGGGAAGCATTATGGTGAGTGATATTTCTTCTATCAACGAAATATTCAATGGCAACAAGAGTTATTCGAAAGGTGCGATTGTATTGCATATGTTAAGAGGGATTGTTGGGGACCCTGTTTTTTTCAACATCCTAAAAAATTACCTGTCCGATCCAAACCTAGCTTACGGGACAGCAACAACAGAAGAATTTAGGAGAGTGGCGGAAGAAACAAGCGGATTATCGCTCGACTATTTCTTTAATCAATGGATCTATGGAGAAAATTATCCCAAATATCAAGTGACGTGGGCTTTTCAAAAAGCTTCTTTAAATCAATATGCAATAAATTTAAACATTGAACAGGCAGTTAATACATATCCCAATTTTTTTACAATGCCTATCAAAATAAAAATATCAACCGCTACAGGAGATACAGTTGTTACCGTTTTTAATAATGCACAAGATCAGGGATTTAACTTTTCTGTTGCCGGCAAACCAACGCTCCTCACTTTCGATCCGGATAACTATCTCATTAAAGATGTCATTATTTCTGATCCACCTAGCATACTCCCGATATTTAAACTTGAACAAAATTACCCTAATCCCTTTAATAACACTACAAGTATATCTTATTCTCTATCTAAAGAAGATTTTGTTACCCTGAAAATTTATGATTGTTTAGGTAAAGAAATAACTTCCTTGGTAAACAGAAATCAAAAAGCGGGAACATATCATATAAAATTTGATGGGGCTTTTTTGGCAAGCGGTATATACTTTTGCCGCTTGTCATCTGAAAAATTTATGTCTGTTAAAAAAATGCTCCTTCTAAAATAAGAACCTGCTTTGAGTTATATAAATACAGCAATAACAATGCCTTTTGTTATGCTTGCCATTCTTCTCCGTTTGGTTCATCGTCGGGCAAAACTTTGGCAATATCCGCGATACTATCGTTATCTTTTAATCTAATTACCCTAACACCCTGTGTGTTCCTTCCCATTACGCGGATATCCTTTACGGTCTGCCTTATCACCATTCCATAAGTCGTAATTATAACAAGCTCGTCGCCGTCAACAACTTCCATAAGAGCTATCATCTTGCCGACCTTGTTTGTCGTTTTAACAGTGATAACACCTTTGCCGCCGCGGTGAGTAATTCTATAATCATTTATCTCGGATCGTTTCCCATAACCTTTTTCTGTAACGACAAGAATTGTATCATTTCTTTTTATTACAAGAAGCCCGACTACTTTATCTCCCTTTCCTAACCTAACTCCTCTTACGCCTGTTGCCGTTCTCCCCATCTCTCTTACGTCCTTTTCATGGAACCTGATCGCGAATCCACTCCTGGTCCCAAGCACAAGATCGCTACCGCCATCGGTCATCTTAACTTCAATTAATCTGTCACCAGAATTAAGGTTAATAGCATTTATCCCCCCCTTACGAACATTACCATAAGCGGAAAGAACTGTTTTCTTTATCGTGCCTTTTTCCGTTGCCATCACGAGGAATTGATTGTCCGAAAATTCCTTAACTGCAACGAAAGCTGTTATCTCTTCCTCTTTTTCTTTTTGAAGAAGATTTAAGATTGATCTTCCTCTCGCGGCACGGCCTGCTTCTGGAATTTCATGAACTTTAAGCCAATAACATCTTCCTTTGTCTGTAAAGAAAAGAATATACTGGTGTGTAGACGCAACAAACATATGTTCGATGAAATCATCATCTTTTGTTCCGGCGCCTGTTACACCCTTGCCTCCTCGTCCCTGTTTTCTATAGCCGCTAACAGGAAATCTTTTTATAAAACCTTGGTGAGAAATGGTTACTACTACATCTTCTTCCGCAATGATGTCTTCAAGAGAAAATTCTGTATAGTCATAAACGATTTCTGTCTTTCTTTCATCGCCATATCTCTTTTTTATCTCAAGCAGTTCATCTTTTATTATCTGGTGTCTTTGCTCTTCGCTGTTGAGAATTCCTTTAAGTCTCTCGATAAGTTTTATTGTTTCTTTGTATTCGTCTTCAATTTTCTTTCTTTCAAGCCCCGTTAATCTCTGTAGACGCATTTCGAGAATTGCCTTTGCCTGAATTTCCGACAGTTTGAATTTTTTCATCAGGTTATTTTTAGCCGTCTCTACGTCTTTTGATTTCTTAATCGTTTCGATAACCGCATCAATGTTATCGAGCGCAATTATATATCCTTCGAGAATGTGCGCCCTTCTCTCTGCGGCATCAAGATCATACTGCGTTCTTCTGATCAGCACATCCATCCTGTGATTAAGGAAGTGCTGCATCATCTCTTTAAGGTTCAGAACCCTTGGTATGCCGTTAACCAGCGCAAGCATTATTACACCAAAAGTATTCTGCATTGCTGTGTGCTTAAAGAGCTGGTTTAAAACCACAGCGGGCTGGGCATCTCTTTTTAACTCAATTATTACCCTCATGCCATCACGGTCAGATTCATCTCTAATGTTTGAAATGTCGTTCAATTTTCCGGCCCTTACAAGATCGGCTATTTTTTCAATCAGGTTTGCTTTGTTTACCTGGTATGGAAGTTCTGTTATTACAATGTTTTCCCTGTTGTTCTTGAGAGTTTCAATGTTTGCTTTTGCACGTATGACAAGTCTGCCTCGCCCAGTTTCAAATGCCGATTTAACGCCTTCATATCCATAAATAATTCCGCCAGTCGGAAAGTCTGGAGCAACAACATGCTTCATCAATTTTTTAATTGTTATGTCCGAATTCTTTATTAGAGCAATTAAGCCGTCTATAACTTCGCTTAAATTATGAGGGGGAATATTCGTTGCCATTCCAACAGCAATACCACTCGATCCATTTACCAAAAGATTGGGAAGATATGATGGAAGAACTGTTGGCTCCTGCAAAGAGTCATCAAAGTTCGCTACAAAATCAACTGTGTTTTTATCGAGATCACGAAGCATTTCTTCTGCAATTCTTGCGAGACGCGCTTCTGTATAACGCATTGCTGCCGGGGAATCGCCATCCACAGATCCAAAGTTCCCTTGTCCATCAACAAGGGGATAACGAAGTGAAAAATCCTGAACCATTCTAACCATAGTATCATAAACTGCGGTATCCCCGTGAGGATGATACTTACCAAGAACTTCTCCCACTATTCTTGCAGATTTTTTATACGGTTTGTTATATGCGACTCCCAATTCATGCATTCCAAACAGAACTCTTCTGTGAACAGGTTTTAATCCGTCTCTTACATCGGGCAGTGCTCTTGCAACTATAACGGACATCGAATAATCTATGTAAGAGGATTTCATCTCCTCTTCTAATGATACCGGGATTATTTTTTCAAAAATTGTTGCCATGTTTTTCTACTTTATTACTATTCGGATTTTTTTTTGTGGTTTTCTAATTAAACATCTAGGTTAGCGTATTTTGCATTCTTCTCAATAAATTCTCTTCTCGGTTCAACTGAATCTCCCATAAGTGTTTCAAAAATTTTATCGGCGCTTGCCGCACTTTCAAGAGATACCTGCAAAACCGTTCTTGTTTCCGGATTCATTGTTGTTTCCCAAAGCTGCTCGGGATTCATTTCGCCAAGCCCTTTATATCTTGAAATTGAAACTCCTTTTATAGAACCTTCTTCAACGCTCTCGGTTTTCTCTATCTTTTCTGCCTTCCCGTTTACTTTAAATCTTTTAAGAATTTCTTTTTGCTCTTCATCATCGTAAGCATAAAACTCTTCTTTCCCTTTCTTAATCTTATAAAGCGGCGGCTGTGCAATATAAACTTTACCTGCCGTAATAAGATCTTTCATATGCCTGTACAAAAATGTAAGAAGAAGAGTTCTTATGTGGCTTCCGTCTACATCTGCATCGGTCATTAAAATTACTTTTCCATAGCGCGCTTTAACCGGGTCAAAGTCTACTCCAAAGCCGGCACCTATTGCAGATATCATCGCTTTAATTTCATCGTTCTCTAAAATTTTATTGATCTTTGCTTTTTCAACATTAAGGATTTTTCCTTTAAGAGGAAGGATTGCTTGAAATCTTCTATCTCTTCCCTGCTTGGCAGAACCGCCGGCTGAGTCTCCCTCAACAATATAAATTTCGCAATGTTCGGGATCCGTTATGGAGCAATCCGCAAGTTTGCCTGGGAGGTTCATACCATCAAGAGCATTTTTCCTTCGTGTCAAATCTCTCGCTTTCCGGGCAGCCTCTCTCGCTTCCGCAGCACGCAAACATTTTTCAATTATCTTCTTCCCTACGGATGGGTTTTCTTCAAGATATTCCGCCAGTTTTTCTCCAACAAGTGTTTCCACAGCAGATTTTGTCTCGCTGTTACCGAGCTTTGTTTTTGTTTGTCCTTCAAACTGGGGCTCTGCTACTTTAACAGAAATAACTGCTGTAAGTCCTTCCCTAAAATCATCGCCGGTTAAATTTATTTTATTGTCTTTAACAAGATTATTTTTGCTAGCATAACTGTTTAGGGTTCTTGTCAGCGCCGTTTTAAAACCAACAAGATGTGTTCCCCCTTCATGTGTGTTGATATTATTTACGTAAGAAAAAATGTTTTCTGTATAGCTATTACTATATTGGAACGCTACCTCTACAGGGGTGTTTTCTCTTTCTCCTTCCACATAAACGGTTTTATGAAGCGGTTGGCGGGCTTCATCCAAATATTGAACAAACTCTATAATCCCACCTTTAAAGTGATACGAAACCTCTTCGCCGCCATTTCTCTCATCCTTAATTTTTATTGTAATATTTTTATTTAGATACGCCAGTTCTCTCATTCTTTCGGCAATCGTATCAAACTTAAATGAGTTAACCTTAAAAATATCGCTGTCCGGCATAAAGGTTGTTTTGGTTCCTGTTTCGTTCTTTCTGCATTTTCCAATTTCTTTTACCGGTTTTACAGGAATACCTCTTTTATATTCCTGAAAATATACTTTGCCACCCCTTCTAACTTCAACCTTCAACCACTCTGATAAAGCATTAACTACAGAAACACCTACCCCATGTAATCCGCCGGATACTTTGTAAGTGTTTTTATCAAATTTACCCCCAGCATGAAGAATCGTCATTACTACTTCTAAAGCCGACCGTTTTTCTTCAGGATGTTTATCTACTGGTATACCCCGTCCATTATCTTCAATTGTTGCGCTTTCATCCTTATGAATAGTTATCACTATGCTGTCTGCATAGCCCACCATCGCCTCATCTATACTGTTATCTACTACTTCGTTAACCAGATGATGAAATCCCCTTGCGCTAACGTCTCCAATATACATCGCTGGTCTTTTTCTTACAGCTTCCAGACCCTTTAGTACATTTATGTTTTTTGCACTATATTCGTTTTTAGCTAATGCTTTTGCCATATTTAGTCTCGGATTGTTTGTTTCTTATTAAATAAACCGTATTGATTTAACTCTCTCTTCATGAAAAAAACCGTTGATCTTTTTTATTAATGATTCTTCGTTAAACTTGAGCTCATTTCTCAAAGCCGGATTTTCTACATTAATAAACAAACTTTCCCTTTCTACTTTTTTGGGAAACACTATTTTTTCTAAATCGGGAAAAATCTGATGAAATTTTTCTATTACTTCCGACTGTTTAACTATTTTTCTAACATTTGCGAGTTTTGGATCTCTATTAAAAACTTCTTTTATGCTTACAAAATTATGCATAGGTTACTTCGCCGGCTTTAAGTTTAATAACCCTATCTGTCTCGTTTCTTCTCAGGAAAGAAAAGTCGGAAAGGTCCGTTACTGTTATAAATGCTTGTCCCACCTCTGTGAGATACTCGCTGATTTTCCGTGCCCTATATGCATCGAGTTCTCCAAAAACATCATCGAGCAAAAAGATAGGTTCTGTACCTATTACTTCGTTGAGATAAAAAAATTCTGCAAACCTTAATGCTACCTGAAATGTTTTATGCTGTCCTTGCGAACCATATATTTTTAGGTTATTACCATTAATGCTGAAAATAAAATCGTCCCGTTGCGGTCCCACAAGGTTTGTCCCTCTTACTATTTCATCTTCTCTTTTCTTTGCTAACTGTCTATCAAATTCTTCCTCCACGTTATCTCCCAAATGCTCATCAAGATATGTGTACAAAATACCAGGTGTTTCCATGTTGTTCATTATAACATTACACGATTGCCTGACATAATCATTAAATAATTCAATAAACTTTTTACGCTGTTTTATTATATACGAACCCGTTCTAACAAGAATAGATGACCATGCGTCAAGTTCGTTCATCGCTTTTCTATCTCTATATTCTTTGATCTGGCTAAGAAGGGAGGAGCGCTGCTTTAGTGTTTTATTATAATCCAAAAGATTTCTTAAATATGTTTCGCTCGCCTGTGAAATTACAGAGTCAACAAATCTTCTTCTTTCTCCGGGAGAGCCTTGGGTAATAGAATGATCTTCGGGAGAGAGTAAAACCACAGGAAATTTTCCTATTATGTCTGCCACCCTTGTAATTTTCTTTTCGTCCTTAAAATAACTTTTTCTGTTTTCTGTTATAGAATATATTATGCTGGCTTTATTTTCCGTTTCTCCACGGAAAATTCCGGATATTTTAAACCTTTTTTCGTTAAATGTAACTGCTTCTCCGTCGGTTTTTGCAGTGTGACCCTTGGTAGTACAGAGATAAACTATCGCTTCTATAACAGAGGTCTTTCCTTGTCCATTACCGCCTACTATATAGTTTAGCCTGTTTGAAAATTTAAGATTTATGTTCCTGTGATTTCTGAAATTTTCTAACTGAATTTTACTCAATATCATATTAATTATTTAGCCGCACCGGCATCAATAATAACATCAGCTCTTCGTTCTCTGCAATTTCCCCTGGCTCAATTATACAAGCCTTAGTTGGAGAATGCAATTTAAATATCGTTTCGTCATCATTTACATGAGAAAGCATATCGTTAACGTAAACCGTGTTAAATCCTATGTCCAACGGGTCGCCACTATATTCGCAATGCACGTTTTCTTTAGCATTCGATCCATGATCTATGTCTTCGGCAGAGATTTCCAGATCGTTCTCTTTTATTGAAAATTTAACCTGCTTTGAACTCGCAGTCGAAAATATCATCATTCTTTTTATTGTGGAAAGAATATCGTTTGTTTTTACTTTTAATATTTTATCGTTCTCAAGTGGGATAACACTGCTATATGCTGGATATTTTTCTCCTATCAGTCTGGATATAAATTCCAGATCCCCAAAATTAAAAGAGATATGTGTTTTGCTTAAATATATTTTAACATCCGCTTCTCCCAATAACTTTGAAAGAACAGATATTGCTCTTTCGGGAACAATGTATTGTTCTTCTTTATCAAACTTTATATTTCTGTTTACATACTTAACAAGACGATGTCCATCTGTTGTAACAAAACGAAGACCCTCATCAGAAAAATCAAAAAGGGTTCCTGTCATTGCAGGACGCATATCTTCTTTGCTCATTGCAAAGGATGTCTGATCTATAAATCTTTTAAGATCGTTACCAGTTAATGTTATTTCTTTTTCTTTATTAACTGCCGGAATATCAGGAAAATCTTCAGGAGACGTGTAACTTAAATTGTAAATCCCGCTTTCTGTAGTAAGTACTAATTTAGAATTTCCTTCTGTTTTAAATTTTATTTGGACATCTCCCAAAGATCTTATTATATCGTAAAGCAGCCTGGCAGGAACAACCATTTTTATATTTTCATCTGCTGCTACATTTATCGAAGACTTTAAGGCAATTTCCAAATCAGTAGAAGATACGGTGAGTATGCCGTCTTTTATATCGAACAAAAAGTTTTCCAAAATAGGCATTGGTGTACGGGAGGGAACTGCCGGAATAACTTTAGCCAGAAGCTTTTCCAGTGTCTTACTATTTATTTTAAACTCCATTGAAGTATCTCCTTAAGAAACGTATAAAAATACTAAAAAAAGGTGCCAATCTCAATGAATTTAGCCTTTTAAAACTGTATGATAAATTCAGTTTTTGTAGAGTTATTCAGATAAAAAAGGTTAATTATTATAATATTATATATAAGTAAAATTAATATAATTAATATAATTCTGTTAACATGTTAGTATCTAATAATTCACCGATAATTAAAGAACGAATTTTATTTTTTATAAACAAAGAGATGTTGATAAAACATTTCAAAATAATAATTATAAACAAAGTGTTTGTTTATCTTACTTATGAACAAAACAAAAACAATTTTGTTAACAAAAAAAATGTTTTTAATATGAATTTTATTTTTAGGAAGCGAGTAATTCTATCTGTGTTCTGAGCGTTTTTACTAAGGACGAAACAGATGGGTCTTTATACATTGCGTCCTCGATTGAGTTGTGAGCGTGAATAACCGTAGAATGATCTCTTCCCCCAAATTGCAAACCAATAGATTTTAAGGAAGATTTAGTTAGTTCTTTTGAAAGATACATTGCTATCTGCCGGGCATAGACAATTTCTTTTTTTCGGGATTTGTCGCGTAATTTGTCTTCTGTAATATTCAGATAAGAGCAAACAATTTTAGTAATATTTTCAATTGTGATATTAACCTTTCGATCGGTTGCTATTTCCTTAACGACTTTCTTTGTTAACTCGAGGTCAATATTTACAGAATTTAAAGAAGCGCTTGCGAGTAGCTTAATTAAGCATCCCTCAAGCTCTCTTATATTGGAGGTAATATTGCTGGCTATATATTCTAATATTTCTATAGATGCAGACATGCCGTAATCATTGGCTTTTCTTTTAAGAATAGCAAGCCTTGTTTCTAACTCAGGTGGTTGAATATCTGCAGTTAAACCCCACTGAAATCTTGATATTAATCGCTCATCAAGAGCTTTTAATTCTTTTGGGGGCTTATCGCTGGATAATATTATTTGTTTTCTCGATTGATGAAGAGTGTTAAAGATATGAAAGAATAAATCCTGTGTTTTTTCTTTTCCAATCAGAAACTGGATGTCGTCTATAATAAGAACATCCATGCTTCTGTAAAATCCCGAAAATTCATTTACCTTGTTTGATTGAATTGACTCAACAAAATCAACAGTAAAAGTATCTGAAGAAAGATAAATAGCTCTTTTCTCCGGATAAACTTCGAGAATTTTATTTCCGGCGGCCTGTATCAAATGTGTTTTTCCTAAACCAACACCGCCATAAACAAACAAGGGATTAAATGAAGTTCCCCCAGGATTATCACTTATCGCTAATGCAGCCGCCCGTGCAAGCTGATTTCCCTCTCCCTTTATAAAGTTTTCAAAGGTATACCTTGGATTCAAATGTGATTCGAAATCTTTAGGTTTCGGCTTATCTGCTAATTTAATATGGGAAACTTTTTGATTATTAGAGTTAATTACAGGAGAAGTATCGCCATCTTCCTTGATAAGGTAAGCAAGTTTAGCTTCGGGTCCTAAAACCTGCCGAATTGTTTTTGTAATTAGTGTGTTAAAATGTTCATCAATCCACTCCCAAAAAAATTGGCTGGGAAGTTGTACTTTCAACGTATGATCTTTAAGCTCTAACGGCTTTATAGGTATAAACCAAGTGTTATATGTCATTAAAGTGACATTGTCTTTGATGTGCTTTAAACATTCCCTCCATACAGAAATTGGATCAGGCTTATCAGGTTGTCTGGAGGAAACAGCATTCAGCATATTACTTTATCCACAGTAGAATAGTTTAATAAAACCATCAAATTTAGTTTCTAATAAGCAAATTATTAACAGACCAAAACCGATATCCACAACTTATTAACATCACATGACGACAGGTAACCGTCTGTATTACATAGCATTAAATAGAATAAATTGAGGTATACACACAAAAAATAAGTCTTGGTTTTTAGGGAGGTCACATGTAAAATTATGTGGAACGTTTTCACAATCAGGTCTTATCCACAATCCATTCACAACTTTTTTGCTCCTCTCTCTTTCCAAAAAATATAAAGGAAAACTAATTCGTGCAAATTAATTCTTTGGGTTTAGGAAAAAAAATTTAAAGCATTTAAAGCTTGGGTAAAAAAGATAATATTTAGTATTTTTAGTGATTAAAAAACACAGCTAAAGTTAATTATTAAGGATAACGCGTGAAACGAACATATCAGCCGAGTAACAGAAAAAGAAAGAACAAGCATGGTTTCAGAGAAAGAATGAAAACCAAGAATGGAAGAAAGGTTCTGGCAAGCAGAAGATCAAAAGGAAGGAAAAGTTTAACAGTTAGCGATGAGAAATAATCTCTTTGAGACAGCACGGTCTTTCCCCGAAAGAAAGGATAAAGAGTAAAAAAAGTTTTAATGAATTATTTACCACCGGCAAAGTCCTCATTTCCAAAGATCAGAAAATTAAAGCAGTATATTTAGTAGATAAAAAAGCCGAAGAGGTTGGAGTAAAGGTTGCAGCGGCTGTTTCAAAAAAACATGGAAAAGCAGTCTGGCGAAACCGGGTTAAAAGATTAATAAGAACTTCCTATAGACTAAACAAGGAAAAGCTGACAAACC